>CAJXLG010000210.1 GCA_913055885.1 uncultured Rhodospirillales bacterium | reverse complement strand
ATGAACATGGGCCTCCAGGGCCTGCTCGGCGGCGGCCGGGGATGCGACGTCATCCGCCAATGCCGCCTCCCCGCCCGCCGGAACGTTGCCGGGATCGGGCGCCGCCCTGAATGGCCGTTTGCGCGGCCGAAACGTCCATGCCCCGCTCGCCGGCCACCACCCGCAGGGCCCGGGCGCCGGCGCGCAACCGGGTGAGATCGGTCGCCGTGGCCTGGTCGGGCTGCCTGCGCCAGGCCGTGTTGGCCTTCTCCAGGGCCTTGGTGGTGGCCTTCAGGCGGGCGCGGACAACGCCGTCGGGCTGGCGGCGCAGGTCGGCGAGGGCCTCGCGCACGGCGTCGCGCGCCGCTGGCGTGCCCTCGATGTCCGGATCCGGCAGGCGCAGGGGCTGCCTGCCGGCCGGCTGCCGCGTGGTCTTTCGGGCTGGCGGATCGGGGTCCTGTCCCATCGAGGCAGCGACGGGCGCGCGCGTCTGGGCCGTGCCCTGGACCGGGCTGACCCCCTGGGCGCCGTCGAGCCCCAGGCGCTCCCGATAGGCGCGCGCGAAACCGCCGCCGGCCCCCTCCGTGGCGCCGCCGAAGGTGCGCCCCACCGCCTGCAGGGCGGCCCCCACCAGCTGGTGCTCGTCGCCGCCCTGGGCCGGCCCGACGCCGATGCCCTTGGGGCGGCTCTGCTCGGCCGCCTGATCGTAGCGTTCGCGCAGGCTGGCCAGGGGCTCGGCGCTGGGCGCCGCCCCGTCGTCCGGTTCCGGTGGCGTGGGCGGCGCGCTGTCGGCCCGACGGCCCTCCAGGGCGGCACGGGCGGCGTCGCGCGCCGACGCCGGCTCGAACCGTTGGCGCAGCCGCATGGCCTGTGCGGTATCGGCGCCCTCCGGCACGTGGAACGCGCCTACGGCCGGGTCGAAGTCGGCCCCCATGGACAGGGCCGCGGCCCGATCGGGCGCCGTGGTGACGCGCAGGTAGTCGCCCCTGTCGCGGCCGTGACGCGGGAAGGTCCCGATCAGGGCCTCGCGGGTTGCTGCCGGGGCCTCCGGGGGGACGAACATCCGCCGGGTGCGGAAGTCCATACGGGCGCCCAGCTCTTGCGCCCGGGCCCGCTGGTCGCGGGGGACATCCAGGTAGTGGCGTTGCCCCGTCTGGCGGCGGGCTTCCTCGTTGCGCACACGGGCGGCATTGGCCGCCGCGCGCCGCGCCCGCGCCGCCAGGGCGTCCACCGCGTCCGCGCCGGGCCGGCCGGTCAACGCCTGTTCCCGGGCCAGGGCATCGTGACCCTCCTGGAAGGCGACGCGTGCCGCGTCCGCGACGACGGGCTGAGCCGGCAGGGTGTCGCCCACGGCGGCGACGGCGCGGGCGGCCCGGGCGGCCGCGGGATAGGCCAGGGCGGGGTCCGTCGCCGCCACGTCGCCGGCCGCTTCGTGCCGGCGGGCCTGATGCCGCGCGGCGAAGCGTTCCGCCGTCGCCCGGTCCGGGGCCGTGGCCGCCAGGGTCCATGCCCGGGTCGTCGCGTCGGCCGTGGGGTCGGCGACGTGAACCTCGTGATGGCCGCCCATCCACGCGGGGGCCCGGGCGACGCGGTAGGCGTCGGGATGAAGGCCGTCGATGGGGTCGCCGTCGCCGGCCACGCCCATTTCCCGGGCGGACTCGGCCATGACCCGGTCGCGCGCGGCCCCGGGATCGTCGGCGGCGGCGAGATGGTCGGCGGCGCGCCCGGCCAGGAAGTCGCCGGGGAACACCCCACGCCATTCGGGGTCCGCGTCCGGCGCCGTCTGCTCGTACAGATGGGTGGCGCGGCCGTCGTTGATGAGCACCAGATGGCGCCCGTCGGGGGCCTCGACCAGGGGATGGCCGTCGGGGCTGGTGAACCAGGCGGGCCCGTCCGCCTCGGCGGTTTCCGCGCCGGTGGACAACAGGATGCGGCTGCCGGTGCCGGCGTTGGCGTCCCGGTTGCCGCCCGGCCGCGCCCGCATGGTGCGGGGGTCGTCGTGGATGCGGGCGGCGCCCAGCTGCTGGACGTGCGGATATTCCCGGAGCACCCGCGCCGATACGGTGCGCCCCTCGCGTGCCGCCTGTTCCACCAGGGTGCGGTGGAAGGAGGCCGCGGCCGTTTCCAGGGCCGCCCGGGCATCCTTGTCCAGGGCGGCGGGGTCCTGGCCGGCCTGGCGATAGGCCTCCTTCATCTGGTCCAGGGTGACGGACAGTCGTTCGCGGCCGTCGCCGTCCAGGAGCACGAAGGTGACGGCGGCGCCACCCACCACGCGCCCCCGGTCGTCTTTCTGTTGCTGGCCCTGCCGGCGCTGCACGCGCCCTTCCGCCAGGGCCTGGGCGACGAAAGCCTGCTGGCCCATCATCTGGGGCGTGCGGGGCGGCAGGGGGCTGCTCCGCTGCTGTGGCGTGCCGGGCGCGCTGGCGGGATGGCTGGTGCCCAGCGGGCGCGGTCCCACGGAATAGGCCTGCGGTTCCCCCTGGATGCCCGTGGTGACGGGCGTCACCCGGGCGTGCTCCCGGGTGACGCGCTGGGCTTCCTGGTCCAGGTCGGCGACGAGCCCGGTGGCCTTGGCCGTGTCGATGATGGCGGCATAACCGGCCGTGGTGAGAGCCTGGCGGATGTCGCGGTCGGTCATGGCGCGGCGCAGGTTCTGGTACAGATCGGGGGCGGGGTAGGGGGCGCCGTCGGCGTGGACGGCGTGGGTGCGCAGGCTCTCGGCGTAGCGGTGGGCACCCGCCTGATCGGCGATGCGGGCCGCCTCGTGGATGGACAGGGTGGCCGATGCGTCGAACACGCTGGCGCGCCGGGCGATGCGGCCGGCGCGGGCGCGCTGGATGATGTCGTCCACCTGCCTGTCGAGGGTCTTGAGCTTGTGGCGGTCGAGAGCGCGGTTGACCCCGTTCCAGCCCTCCGTCCAGCCGCGCAGGCGGTCCAGGAGCCCCCGGTTGTCGCGGCCCAGCCTGATGGGCCGGCCGGCGCGCTGGGCGGCGGCCAGCTTGCCCACGGCCTCGGCGAGCTGTTCGTCCTCCGTGCGCCCCATGATCATGGCGGCGGGCGTGGTGGCGCGGGCCCTGTCGTCGAGCCATTTCAGCCGGGCCTCCAGCTCGCGCTCGTGGACGCTCCTGGGGCCGCCCTCCTTGTTCCGGCGCCGGGTCTCGGCGCGCAGGTTCGCGGCCGTTTCCTGGCGCTGTCGGGCGAGGCCGTCTTTCTGGCGGTCCGCCAGCTGCTGCCGCAGGGCCGGAAGGGCATCGCGCAGCGTCCGGCGCTCGTCCGTATCCAGCAGGGGCAGGAGGGCTGTCGCCGCCTCGTGGTAGGCCGTTTCCACCGGATCGGTGCGCGATCCGTCCAGGGCCACCAGGGCGAGGTTCTGGTTGGCGAAGTACATGCCGCCCACGTGCTGGCGGTCCGTGTTGCGGGCCCCGGAATCCAGCAGGGAGGCGCCCTGGCCGAACAGACGGTCCACCACCTCCAGGCGGGTGTTGGGCGCCATTTCGCGGAAGGCCTCCTCCACGTCGGCGCGCACGCCTTCCATGACCTGGGAAAAGGCGCGGTCGTTGGCATAGGCCCCGGCGTATTCGGTCAGCCGGTCGATGGCCGCGGCCGGAAAGGCCTGGCGCCACTGCGGCGAGCGGCCGATGTACCCGTCCGGCCCCACGGCCTGCAGGAAGCCTTCCAGGGTGGAGGCCTGGAAGTTGCCGTAGGCGGGGTCGTGGTAGATGACGTAGCCGTTATCCAGGGGCAGGATGTCCGGCGCGGCGCCCTTGATGGCGTCGTAGAGCGCCCGGTTGAGGCGCGGCCCCGGATCGTCCGGGCCCGTCTCCCCCGGCGGCTCGGCCAGAGCGTCGGCGCGCGTGGCGGCGTCGGCGTCGGCGAGGTCGATGTTGAGCCGGTCCACCACGGCCCCGAGCGCCACCTCCATGCGCGCCTCGCGCAGAACGGGGTCGTTGTCCCAGTCCGCGTAGGGATCGTTCAGCGTGTCGCTCATGGGGCCCTCCGGGGCGGGGGGATGGAAAAAGCTGGCGGCGCGGGAAGGCGCGGGGTCCGCCGCCGGCGCCGCCGCGCCGGCGGCCCGGGCCGCCGCCACCGTGGGCCCCGTGGGGCCGGTCTCGGCGCCAGGCACGGTGACGCTGATGGGACTGTCCGCCGTCGGGGCGGCGCGGGCCGTGGCTGCCTGGGTGGCGGGACGTTCGGGGCCGGCCTCATCGGCCGCGACGACGTGGCGCGCGGCGTCGAGGATCACGAAATCCACGCCGCCGTCCGGGCGGCCCACACGCAGGCTGTCATAGCCCATGTGGTGCAGGCTGTCGGCCAGGGTCTGGCGGTTGAAGGCGCGCGCAAGCTGTGGCGCGGCCTGCTGGACGTCCGCCTCGAAGCGGCCCGTGGCCACGGCCTCCCGGAACCGGGCGAGGTTGTCGTAGGGCAGGCTGGTGGCGTTCTGGGCGAAGAGGTTGGCAAGGGCCTGTTCCAGGGCTTGGTCCTGGTGTTGCTCGGTGAGATCGGCGGTGTGGCCCGGGCGATGGAACACGGCCGTGGCCCGGCCCTCCCGGCTGGCGCGGGCGGCCTCGTCCTCGTCCTGGAACAGGGCGACGGCGCCGCTTTGCGGTGCCCGGGCGCCGGCCACCCAGCCCACGGCGTGGGCGAAGCCCATGCGTTCCAGCAGGTCGGGGGAGGGGTGTTTCAGGCCCAGATCGGCCGGCGTGTATTCGCGCAGGACGGCGGACGGCACCCGCTCGGCCTGGGCCGGATCGTTCAGGGCCACCATCACCGCCGAGCGGTGGTCCGCCGCTAGGCGCTTGCGCTCCTGCTCCGTGGGCGGCGGCGTGCGCGCCTGGCGGTCGCGCAACAGGGTGGAGAGGGGCTGCTGCCACAGTTCCGGCGCGTCGGCGGCGTCGGCCGCTTGCGCGGGGCCGGGCGCGTTGGGCGTCTCGGCGGCGGGGG
>CAJXLG010000209.1 GCA_913055885.1 uncultured Rhodospirillales bacterium | reverse complement strand
CCCCTTCCAGCAACCGCGCGCCCATCTGCTGGGCCTGATCGTAGAGGTCCATCATGGCCTGCCGGTGGGCCTCGATGCCCTGCCCGCCCACTTCCAGATAGAAGGCCCGCGAATCGGGCGGCAGGTACCACACGGTGTCCGCCCCGATCTGCTCCGGCAGCCCCTCCTGCCCCGGCTCCACGCCGGAGATCACGGGCGTGGGCTGCGACGTCAGGAAGAGCGCCTGGCGGTAGTCGGCGGACAGCTGATAGAGCCTGAGCGCCAGCCGCGCCAGCGGCATCATGGGCGCCTGCTCGGGCGCCGGCGTGAGATCGGCGGCCCCCACGAAGACGAAGGGGATGAAGCCGAGCGCCCGGCCGCCCCGCCCCGGCCGCCGCGGCGGCCCGGCCCGGAAGCCGTCCTCGCCACGCCGGTAGAGCCGCTGCGTATAGGCCCCGTCGTCGAGAGACAGGACGCGCCACTGCGGCACCACCCCGTGGTCGAAGGCGTCGCGCTCCGGCGCGGGGGCATCCTCGCGCAGGACCACCATCGCGGGGGCGCCGCCCTCGTCCTTCCAGTTCAGGATGCTCTCGGCGGCATAGTCGGCGACGTAGGGCACGTCGGCGCCGTCCGGCGGGCTCTCCACGAGCAGGCCGTGCCGGCCGGTAAGCAGGACGTTGCGGGTGAGCCGACGGTGGAGTCCCGGAAGATCCAGGCCGTCGGGCGTCGCCGAGCGGAACAGGCCGCGCAGCGCCGGCGGCAGGCTGATGCCGGCGGGCCGCCGGTGCACCAGCCCCACACAGGTGTCCAGGGTCAGCCGCACCAGGTCGGGAAAATCGGCGCGCTGGAGATAGGCGCGATAGTCGGGATTGGCGCCGGCGTTGGGGTTGTCCAGCCGCTGCCCGGGCGTCATGGGCAGATAGGCGTCCAGCCCGGCCTTGATGGCGCCCTCGCCCTCCAGGCAGTCGCGCAGGGTCTGCCATTCGGCGGCGCGCCGGGCGTACAGCGGGTGCGGCGTATCCACGGGCATGCTGGCTGACCTCCTGTGTCACGATCTCATGCTGGCCGGCCGTGCCGTCGGCCTGAGACACCTTTTCCCGGCCTCGTCGTCGTCTTGAGGTGCTCCGCCGAAGGCGGAGCCTCGAAAGACGACGCCCGCGACGGGCGGCAACGCCTCAATACACGCCCTTGATGCGGCCCTGCCCGGCAGCAGGCCGGGTGCCGTCACACAGGGCGTTGAAGGCGGTGGCCAGGGCGTCCACCTGGTCGTCACGGGCGCCCTGCGGGAAGGCTTCCAGCTCCTTGATGAAGGGCTCCACCCAGGGGCCGTCCACGAGGCGCAGGTTGCCCGCCTCCGCCTGGGCGGAGACGGCGGCGGCGCGCGCCTGCTTGCTGCTCGTCTGCGACCGGGCGCGCACCGTGTAGCCGGGCAGCCCGGCGGCCAGCCAGCGCACCTGGGCGACGCCGGCCTGCCCCGGATCGCGCGGCAGCACCACGGTGGTGCCGGTGCCGTCGCGCCGGGCCACGGCCTGCACGGCGCGCTCCACCTCGCCCGGCGTGCCGCGCAGGCGCTCCACATCCTCGACATGGAAGACGCCGTCCCCGTCGCGCGCCAGCCGCACGCCGACAGTCCAGTCGCCGTCGGGGCTGGCGGCCAGGTCCCAGGCGCGCACCCGCCGGCCGTCGGCGGGCGGCGCGCCGCTCACGGGCAGCCAGGCGCGCCGGAAGAAGGTGCCGGCGTCGGCGCGGGCGTGCCAGTTGCCGTGTTTCAGGCGCTCGCGCTCGACACGCGGCAGGGCGTCCAGGTTGGCGAGATAGGCCGGATCGTGGTCCAGCAGCACCCGGTTGTCGTGCACATTGGCGGCGATGAAGGTGGCCGACTTGGGCTGCACGCCGTCACCCAGCCGCGCCCGCAGGGCTTCCGGGCTGTCGTCCCAGTACAGGACGTCCTCCAGGTGCACGAACCAGCGCACCACGCCCGACCGCTCGGGCATGGGGTAGCCGTCGTCGCCCAGCCACCAGGCGATGAAATCGGCCACCCAGGAATCCGGATCGGGGTTGGTGGTGGCCCGCACATAGGGCCGCACGCCGCAGGTGGAGCGGTTGCGCCCCAGGAGGTAGAAGACCTGGCCCTTGCTGAAGTGGGTCAGTTCGTCGAACCCGATGAGGGGCACCTGCGCCCCCTGCCAGTCCAGCCGGTTCTTGTCGTGCTCCAGATGGGCGAAGCGCACCCGCGCCCCCGAGGGAAAGCGCCACTCCAGGCTGGCCTCGCGCGGCACGCCGCCCAGCGCCGGATAGAGGCCCTGCGCCTCGTCCCACAGGCCGCCCTCGTTGCGCACCTGGACGCTGGTGCGCCGGAAGATCACGGCGCTGAACCCGGGCACGCCCAGGTGCCGCAGGGGCTCGGCCAGCAGGGCCCAGGTCTTGCCGCCGCCGGCGGCCCCGCCGTAGATGGCGATGTCGGCGGGGCTCGCCAGGAAGCGCTCCTGCGGTCCCGGCTGCGGCTGGATGAGCCGCCCGCTCACGAATCCCCGGCCGGCGCGCCGCCGGCCCGGCCGTTGTCGGGCAGATAGACCACCACGCCGCCGTCGTCGTCGGCGGCCCGCGCCGCGCCCCCCGCCTCGAACAGCCCCAGGTACCGGGCGATGGCGTCGAGGGCGGCCTTCTTGTCGTACATCTTCACGGTGACGCTGTCGCGCGTCCGGCGGATTTCGCTCACGGCGGCCGCGGTGTCGGGGTCGAGGTCCCCGGAATCCAGCGGCCGCAGGGTCTCCCCGTCCCAGGCACAGGCCGCGCGCGGATCGGCGAAGGCGATGCGGGCGTATTCGCGCAGCACCCGCTCGGCCGAGACCCCGGTGCGGCGCGCCTGCCAGGCGAGGGCCTCGTCCACGGCGGCGGACACGTCGGCCCGGCGCAGGAGATCGCTGCCGTAGCCGCCGCTGTACCCGGCGCGGATGGCGGCCTGGGTGGCGTTGCGGTCGACGAGGTATTCATCGACGAAACGCTGATGGTCCGGGGCAAGCCGATTCATCCCCTGGGGCCTCCCCACTTTTTCGCTATTACAACTCCCGCGCTTTCATGTCGTCTCGTCATGGTGAGGTGGTACGCCTGTCCGGGCGTACCCTCGAAACATCGAGGCCATGCCTGGACGCATGGCCCCTCATCCTTCGAGGCTCCGCCTTCGGCGGAGCCTCGAAGGATGACGCCGCCCGACGGACGTTCCGGAAAAAGTGGGGCCCCCGGGATTCATCCCCGCTCCCTTGTTGCGGGCGTGGGGCAGAAAAACGGCGCCGGAAGGGTTTCCGGCGCCGCCGCGCTTTGTTGCGATTTTCGCAAATACGATTACCACATGACCCCGACCCCGTCAAGCCCGAAACGCCTGTGGAGGCCCGGAAACTTCCACAAAAATGCCGGCCCCGGGGTGCCCGGCGCCGGCGCCTCTTTTTGCGATTGTCGCAACAAGGCATACCAGATGACCCCGCTCCCGTCAAGAACAAAAGGAGAACTTCAGGGCGTCAGGGTAAGGGGCGGAAGGATGGGCCCCGGCGCCGGCTCCGTGCGGCCGGGCCGCACGCGCGGCACCGGCGCGGGCTTCGGCGTGGCATCGGCACCACCGCCGCCGTCCGTTGCCGCCGCCGCGCCGCCCGGCTGCACCGCGTCCCCCGCGGCCGGCTCCCGGCGGGCCCGCGACGCGGCTTCCCCTTCGGCCGGCCCGTTTCCGGGGCCCCGCCGCGCATCCCCCGGCGCCGAATGGACCCGCGCCAGCTTGCGGTAGAGGTCCCGATTGTGGGCCCTGGCCTCGCCGGGCAGCCCGTTGGGGCTGTAACGCTCGGCGGCCCGGCGGTCGCCCGCCAGCGCGGCCAGCAGGGCCAGATTCTGGCGGATCTGGGTGTCCCTGGCCCCGGCATGGCCCAGGGCGCGGCGCAGGGTCGCCCGCCCCTTTTCCAGATCGCCGGACAGGGCCTGGGACAGCCCCAGGTTGTTCAGCACCTCGCTGTTCCCGGGGTTTTGCTCCAGGGCGGCCTTGTAGGCGGCCTGCGCCTTGTCGTGTTCGTTCAGGAGATCAAGGGCGAGGCCGCGCGTCGCGGCCACGGCCCAGCCCGCCTTCCGGTCCCGGGAGGCGGCCAGCTTGTCCAGATGCCGAAGGGCGGCGCGCGGCCGGTCATCGGCGACATGGGCCCGCGCCAGGGCCAGACGGACGGCCGGCTTTTCGGGGAAACGGTCCAGGGCCTCCTCGCCCATGCGCACCGCCTCCTGCGTGCGCCCGGCATAGCGCAGCATGCGCACGGCGCCGATGGCGGGCCGGGGGGCGTCGGGCCGCTGTGCGGCCAGTCTGGCGTACTGGCGGGCGGCGGCCAGGAAGTCGCCCTTCTGGCGGGCCTCCCGGGCCGCCGTGCGCATGGCATCGAGGGTGCGCTCGCCGACGGCGTCGTTGCTCTTCCCGGCGCCGGTCTGGTCGGCCCCTTTCCCCAGGGACAGACCCGATCCATCGGCGCACCCGGCCAGACCGAGGAACAGAAGGACGGGGACGAAGCGGCGGAAGGCGGCCGCGCCGATCATTCCCTCACCCGGGCCACGGAAACACCGGCGGTGGGCGACACGACCATGCAGCTGATGGCGGCCTGCTGGAGGGTCCGGCAGGCACGCTCGGCGCCCGCCTCCCGCAGGCCCACCAGCCGGGCGCGATACAGGGTATCCGTGTCGCCACCGCTCTCGCGGGGCACCACGCGCACGCGGTGGTCATCGGAAGTGCCCGCCGCCAGCACGCCGAGGGCCTGCCGGGCCGCCTCGTGGGCGCGGGTATAGCGGCTGTAGGCCCCGACCTGCACGCCCCACAGCGCCCGCGCTTCCGCCGCTTCGTCGCCGGCGGCGCGCGCCACACGCACCGCATCGGGCTTGTGCGCCGGCAGCGGCGGATCGACCTCCAGGGGCTTGTCCGGCGGCTGCGGCGCCCC
>CAJXLG010000208.1 GCA_913055885.1 uncultured Rhodospirillales bacterium | reverse complement strand
GCGCGGCGCTGGATGGTGGCGAAGGCCGAGCCGCGCTCCATGCGCGCCACCTCCTCGAGCGGCACGTCGGTGCCGTCATCGGTCTGGACGACGAAGTCCTCCAGGTTCTCCATGCCCTCCCGCTGGGACTCGGGCAGCTTCACCCGCACCTCCACCTCGTTGGTGCCGCGCAGGTGGCGGCGGGCCAGGGCGCCGTGGAAGGCGTTGCGCACCTGCTCGCCCACCTCCGCCGGTGTCAGGCCCAGGGCGCGGCCCTCGGCCGTCAGGCGGAAGTTCAGGCGGGTCTTGCCCTTGCGGTAGCTGTCATTGATATCCCGGGTGGCGGCCAGCTTCTCCAGGCGGCGGGTGAAGGTTTCGCTGGCGGCCGCCAGGGTGTCGATGTCGCCGTGGCTCAGGGCCACGTTGATGTCCGGGCGCCAGCCCCCCGGTCCGCGCTCGGCCTCGAAGGTGATGCGGTCCACCCCCTCGATGTCGCCGATGGCGTCCCGCCACAGCTCGATGACCTCCTGCGCAGCCATGTCCCGCTGGTCCGGCGGCTTCATGACGATCTCCACGTCGATGAAGTCCTGGCCGCGGACATTGGTCTTCACGCCCTCGGCCACCCGGCGGAGGTCGTGGCGCTCGAACATGGCCATGGTGGCGCCGGTGACCGCCTCCGCTACCCGGGCCGCCTGCTCGTCGGTGGTGCCCACGGGCAGGGATACCCCCGCCTCGATCTCGTCGGCGGCCACCTCCGGCATCATGATCAGGCCCATGTGGTCGCTGTAGGCGTAGGCGCCGGTGACGCCCAGCAGGGCGGCCGCGGCGGCGATGGTGGTGTAGCGGTTGCGCAGGCACAGGGCCAGGAAGGGCCGGTAGCGGCGCGCCACGAAGCGGTCGAAGGCGCGGGCGAAGGCCTGCTGGGCGGCGTGCAGGCCCCGTCCCGTGCGCGTGGCGCCGCCGCCCCGGCTCTCCGCCAGGTGCGCCGGCAGGATGAACAGGGCCTCCAGCAGGGAGATGGCGAGGACGGTGATGACCACCACCGGCAGGGGCCACCAGTACTGGCCCGTGGTTCCCGGCAGGAACAGCACCGGCAGGAAGGCGACGATGTTGGTGAGGATGGCGAAGGTCACCGGCGCCGCCATCTCGCGCGTGCCGCGGATGGCGGCCTCCACGGGCGGGACGCCCCGCTGGCGGTAGGCGTAGACGTTCTCGCCCACCACGATGGCGTCGTCCACCACGATCCCCAGGGCCACCAGGAAGCCGAACATGGCGATCATGTTGATGGACACGCCCAGGGCGGGCAGGAAGGCCAGCCCGGCGACGAAGGACAGGGTCATGCCCATCATGATCCAGAACGCCAGCCGCATCTCCAGGAACAGGGCCAGGATGGCCAGGACGATGGCCATGGCGGCGGCGCCGTTGGCCAGCAGCAGGTCGAGCCGGTCGTGGAAATCGTCGGCGCGGTTGCTGTCGATGCGGGCCTCGATCCCCGGCGGCAGGCTCCCCTTCAGATCGGCGAGGATGGCCTGCACGGCCGCCTCGATGGCCAGGGGCGACTGCGTGCCCGTGCGGAAGACCTCCAGCTCGATGGAGGGGCGGCGGTTGAAGTGGGAATGGAAGCCGCCCTCCTCGAAGCCGTCGGTGACCGTGCCCAGCTCGCCGAGGGGGATGCTGGTGCCGGCGTCGCCGGTGACCACGGGGATTTCGGCCAGCTCCGCCGCCCACTCCTTGCGCTCGTGCATGCGCAGCAGGATCTCGCCCTCGCTGGTGTCGATGGCGCCGGCGGGGGTGTCCTGGCTGGAGTCGGCGATGATGGCCGCCACTTCGCCGAGGGTGATGCCGTGGGCGCGCAGCCGCGCCTGGGGAATGGCCACGTGGGTGACGAAGGGCGGGACGTTGTCGATGGCCACCTGCGTGATGGCGTCGTGGCTGAGCATGCGGTCGCGGACCCGCTCCCCCAGCCGGCGCAGGGACCACATGTCCGCCTCGCCGTAGAGGCCGATCTCCATGACGCTGCGCTCGCGGGACTGGAGCCGGACCTCCGGCTCCTCGGCCGCGTCGGGGAAGGTGCGGATGGTGGCCACCGCCTGGTCGATGTCCTGCAGGGCCCGCATGCGGTCCGTGCCCGCCACCAGCTCCACGCGCACACGGCCCGAGCCCTCGTAGGCGGTGGAGGTCATCTCCTTGATACCGGCGATGGCCTGGATGGCCTCCTCCACGGGCAGGAGGATGCCCTGCTCCACCTCCGCCGGCGACGCGCCGGGATAGGTGACGCTCACCTCCACCACGTCCAGCTTGAACCGCGGCGAGACCTCCTTCTGGATGGTGAAGGCGGTCCAGATGCCCCCCGCCAGCAGCAGGACCATGAGCAGGTTGGCGGCGATGGGGTTGCGGGCCATCCAGGCGATGGGTCCGCCCCCTCCGGAGCCGGGCGGGCCGGGCGCCGTCACGACCCGGCCTCCCCGTCGTCCCCTGCGCCCCGGAGGCGCAGCGGGGCGCCGTCGCGGATGGTGGCCAGGTCGGAGGTCACCACCCGCTCACCGGCGTCGAGGCCGTCGCGGATGTAGACATGCTCGGCGTCGCGGGTGGCGATGGTCACCTCGCGGATGGCCAGCTCGCCGTCCGCCATGACCCACACGGTCTCCTCCTGGCGCAGGAGGTCGCGGTCCAGGCGCACCACGTCCGCCAGGGGCCGGCCGCGGATGCGGACGTGGACGTAGCCGTTGACGAGCAGGCGCGGCTTGTCCGCCTTCCGGGCCAGGGGATCGGGCACGGTGATGAGCACGCGGGCCAGGCGGGTATCGTCCTCCAGACGGCCGATGACGCGCTCCAGCCGGCCCGTGCGGTGGACATCCGCCGGCCAGGCGCTGCGGTCGCGGATGCGGGCCCGGGCCCCGGGGCGCTCGCCGTCCTGCGGGAAGCGCAGCCAGCGCAGGCGCTCCACGGGTACCGTGGCCACCACCCAGTAGCGCGCCACGCCCACCAGCCGGGCGAGGCGGTCGCCGGCCGCCACGCGCGAGCCCACGGCCACGTCGCGGCTGAGCACGTGGGCGTCGAAGGGGGCCGTGACGGTGGTGCGCTCCAGCTCCAGCCGGGCCTGTGCCACCGCCGCCTCGGCGGCGGCCACGCGCGCCCGGGCGGCGCGCAGCTGCGGCTCCCGCAGGGCCAGGGCGCGGCTGTCGCCCCCCAGCGTGCCCTCGAACAGGTCCACCTCCGCCTCGGCGACCGTCTGGCGGCCGCGCTCCAGGGCCAGCTCGGCGCGCGCCTGCCGCAGCGCGCTCTCGCGCTCGGCCAGGGTGTTCTCGTAGTCGGCGGGATCGAGGCGTACCAGCGTTTCCCCGGCCGTGACGGTGGCGCCGGGGTCCAGGGACGGGGCGCGCTCCACCACCCGCCCCTCGACGCGGGGACGCAGGATCACCTCCCGCGCCGGGCGCACCGTGCCCGTGGCCCGGAAGCGGGGCCGGAAGGTGCCGCCCTCGGCGCGGGTGACCTCCACGAGCATGGCCGTCTGCTTGGTGGCGCCGCCGCGCTCGGGGGTGGGCTCGGTGCGGAAGATGAGCACCACGGCCCCCGCCGTGACCGCCACGAGGGCCGCGATCAGGGTCAGGGTGGCCGGCAGGCCCAGGCCGCCCCGCGCCTCTTCCGTCTCGCCGGGGCCGTCGCTGTGCTCAGGCGCTGTCATCGCTGCCCTCCTCGGGGTCGAAGCCGCCCGCCAGGGCGCGGTACAGGGCGATGCGGTCCTCCACCAGCGCCAGCCGGGCGCTCAGCCGCTCTCGCCGCAAGGACTGGGCGTCGGCGAGGGCCGCCAGGACATCGCGGTAGCTCACCGCGCCGGCGGTGAACTGGCGCCGCAGGGCGCGGTGCTCGCGGCGCGCCAGCCGCACCTGCTCGTCCAGCCGCGCCACCCGCTCCCGCTGATGGTGCTCCGCGGCCAGGGCGTCGGCCACCTCGCGGAAGGCGGTGAGGATGGTCTCGCCGTATGCGTACAGCCGCTGGTCCGCCACGGCGCGGCTGCGGGCCACCTCCGCCTCGCGCCGGCCGGCGTCGATGAGCGGGGCGACCAGGCGGCCGGTGAAGGCGCTCGCCCAGTCGCTGTAGAGGTCCGCCGGACCGGCATCGGTGGTCAGCAGCGAGGCGGACAGCGTCAGTCGCGGGAACTGATCCGCCACGGCGGCGGCCGTGTCCCGGTCCGCCGCGCGCAGCTCCAGGTGGGCGGCGCGCACGTCGGGCCGCCGGCGCACCAGGGCCGCCGGCGGCCCGGGATCGGGGACCGGGGGCAGCGCCGGCAGCTCGCCCGCCGGGACCGCCATCCCGTCCTGGGGCGGTTGGGCGAGCAGCACCGCAAGCTGGTGCTCCAGGGTGGCGATCGCTTCTTCGGCTGTAGCGCGCTCGGCGCGGGTGGCGGCGAGCAGCCGCTCCCGGCGCAGCAGCTCGGCCCGGTGGATCGCCCCGGCGCGGGAGCGGGCCTCGGCCAGTCGGACGCGGCTCGCCTCCGCCCGCAGGCGCTCGGCCGCCACGCCGGCCCGCACCCGGCCCCACAGGTCCGCCTCGTACTCGGCGGCCAGCCCGGCCTCGACGGTGTCCGTGTCTCCCTCGGCGCTGCCGTCCCGGGCCGTGCCCTCGGCGGTGATGTCCACCGCCGGGAAGAGCCCGGCCGACTCGCGCTCGGCCACGGACCGGGCGGCGCGCAGGCGGGCGGCGGCGGCCTTCAGCCCGGGATTGTCGGCCAGGGCCCGGCGCACCAGGCGGTCGAGACCGGGGTCGTCGAGGGCGCGCCACCAGCGGTCGGGTCGGGGGCCGTCGGCCTTAGTATCGAATGCGGTGCCCATAGCCACCGGGGGGTCAGTGGATAAGGGCCCCGGCGTGGCACAGCCTGCCAGGGCAACGGCTACGGTTACCGTCGCTAGATACCAAGGCCGGCGCATGCGTGGAAAGACCTCTCGCGGTTAGAAGTAGTAGCCGACGTTGA
>CAJXLG010000207.1 GCA_913055885.1 uncultured Rhodospirillales bacterium | reverse complement strand
GGGTTTCGTCCTCGGGGCAGGCTTGGCCGTGGGCGCGTCGGGCGCCTCGGCCGGCCGCGTATCCTGCGACGGCCGCGTTTCCGGCGGCTGCACCAGGTCCACGGCAACACGCGGACCGGCCAGGAAGTGGCGGATGCGCACGTCCTCCGCCACCGACAGGGCAACGGTGAGATTGTCCGCGCCGATGTCCGCCTCGATCCCCTCAAGCCCCTGGGGGGGATTCCGCCGCACGGGGGCAAGCTCCGGATCGGCGGGCCGGTCGAAGGTGAGGCGGACGGTGGTTCCGTCCCGCTTGACCTTGTACTGCACGGGCTCCTGCCAGTCGAAGACGATGCGGCTGAAGCCCGTGTGCGCGCCCGTGCGCACGTTGAGCGCCGGGACGTCGGGCGCCTGCTGCGCCGGTTGATCCTGTTGCCGGTCCTCGCGCGTGACCAGGTCCAGCACCACGGAGGGCCCCACCGTGAAATCCCGCACCTTGTAGTCCTGGCGCAGGGTCAGGCGCACCACCCTTCCGTTGCCGGCAAGTTGAGCCCCTTCCAGATAGGCGTCCAGGGTATCGGTGAGCCGCCCCAGGTCCGTCGCCATGGCGCGGCCGAAACGCACGGAGAGCGTCCTGCCGTCCCGCGCCACCTCATAGCGCACCGGGGAATCCCAGGCGAAGACCACGCGCCCGTAGCCCTCGTGCAGGCCCCCGCGCACCGGCACGGCCTCCTGCGCGGGGGCCTCGGCGGCCCCCGCCAGCACGGCGAGCAGCAGCAGGGCGACGCGGGCCGGCCACTGCATCAGCCGCCCCCCGCCGCTTCGGACAGCACCACCACGTCCACGCGGCGCGACAGGCGCCGGCGCTGGGCCGGCGGCAGATCGGCGGGCAGCAGGCCCTCCCGCGTGGCGGCGAGTCCATAGGCGGTGACGGGCATGCTGTAGCCGGCGCCGTGCAGGCCGTTGGCGACGGCCGTGGCACGGGCCAGCGACAGTTCCCAGTTGGACGTGTAGCGTTCGTCCCGGACGGGCGACCCGTCCGTATGGCCACGCACCGTCACCTGATTGCCCACGCCGTCGAGGACGCCGGCAAGGACGTAGAGCGCCTGTTCCGCCCGATCGGTGAGCCGGGCGCTGCCCTGTTCGAAAAGCAGATCGGCGGGCATGGAGAGCCGCAGGGCGCCATCCGACAGGGTCTGGACGCTGCGCTCAAGCACGGGATCATCCTCGCGCTTCTCCTCCAGGAGCGCGGAGAAGTACTTCAGGTTCACCGCCTGTGGCCGGAAGGTCTTGGGGATGTTGTGGCGCGCCGAGGAGGCGGAGACCTGCGCCTGCTGGGTCGGGTTGAGGCGCCGCGTCAGGGCCTGGACCATCTGTTCCCACTTCGCCGTCTTCACCGAGGACATGGAGAACAACAACACGAAAAAAGTAAGCATGAGGGAAACGAGGTCGGCGAAGGTGAGCATCCACGCCGGATCCCCGCCCTGTTCCTTCTTCTTGCCCTCCTCCTCGTCGTCGTCCGCCATGGTCAGGATCCCCCCTCCCCGGCCGCATCGGCGGACGCGCCCCGCGCCGGTTCAAGCAGGCGCGGGATGGCCGCCGGTTCCACGTCCAGGCCCCAGGTATCCACGTCCCGGGTGCGGAACAGCATGCGCACTTCGTCGGGGTGGCCCGGCTCCACCCCCACTGCCAGACCGTCGGGCGGCATCCCCCGGTCGCGCGCCAGGCGCGCGAAGGCGCCGGCGCGCTGGATGGCCAGGGTGCCACGCGGCGGCAGCTTCGCCGTGGGCTTCTTGTCGAGCCCCATGATGAGTTCCATTTCGTGCTCCCGCCCGCGCGGGGAGGCGGCGATGGTGGCCACCAGGCGGTCGATGAGGGGATAGCGCGCCGGCCGCACCTCGGTGCTCTTGGGGAAAAACAGGCTCCTGGGATGGAAGCGGACGATCATGAGGTTGCCGGGCTGCAACACCTCCACCTTGGCGGCGGGAATGGCGGCGGCAAACAGCTCGGTGATCTTGGTATGGAACTCGCCCTGCTCCGCCACCCGGCCGCTTTCCGAGGTGACGGTGGTGACCATCTCGGGTTCGACGATGCTGGTGAAGGTGGAGGCGAGGCTGGACTGGACCGCCCGCGTCTTCATCTCCTCGAAAGTGGACAGGGCGTTGAGGACGATGAAAAAGGCGAGCAGGATCAGGTACAGGGCCAGGAGGAGCTGGGTGACGCTGCCTTCCTGCCGCACCTTGTGTTGCTGCTGTTCCCGGCCCCCGGGGTCGGCCGTTTCCGCCATGCCGCCCTGGTCATCCCGCGCTAGTCAAAGCTGGCCAGCAGGGCATCGATTTCCGCCTGGTTCTTGGCCGTGCCCTCCTGCTGCGGGCCGTTGAGCAGGTCGGCGTCGGGCCGCTCGTCGTCCGGGGCCGTGGCGGGGGCTTCCGCCGCCTCGCCCTGGGGCTCCGCCGCCTCCTCCAGTTCCAGGCCGAAGGTGCGCGCCAGGTCGCCCACCTTCTGCTCGATGTGCTTGAGCATGTTCACCACCTTGTTCACCCGCTGGCCGGTGATGTCCTGGAAGTTGCTGGCCTCGTAGATGCGGGTCGTCACCTCCATCAGGCGATCCCCCATTTCGGGGTGCTCCTCGGCCATGGTCTCGATCTGCTCGGCGGCGTCGAGAATGTCGTTCGTGGCCTGCTCGGTGGCGCTGACGATGGCGTCCAGCTCGTCGGTGGCCTTGGGAATATAGTCGGACTGGATCTCGTCGGGCCGCAACGAGGCAATGTCCTGGCGCGCCTGCTCGATATAGTGGACGAGGCCCTCCAGCTCCCGATAGGCGCGCAGTTCCGTGGCCGTGACGTCCCCGCGCAGGGTGTCCATCAGGGCATGGACAACCTCCTTGATGTCGGCGATCCGGACGCGGCCGTCGCTGTCCTGGGCCAGCGCTTCCAGCCGCTGGTCGAGATCCTTGTCGACCGCGCGTGACGCCATGGCCACCCCCCTTCGGGTCAGAATTCGCCCAGAACGCTCACGAGCTTGCCTTTCAGGGTCTCGGCGTTGAAGGGCTTGACGATGTAGTTGGAAACGCCCGCCTCCTTGGCGGCGATGACGTTTTCCGACTTGGACTCCGCCGTCACCATGATGAACGGCAGCTTTTTCAGGTTCTCGTCGTTGCGCACCTCGCGCAGAAGCTGCAGCCCGGTCATGGGCTCCATGTTCCAGTCGGAAATGACGAGGCCGTATTTGCCGCTCTTCAGCATCTTGAGGGCCTGGCTCCCGTCACTCGCCTCCTCGATGTTCTGGAACCCGAGCTGCTTCAACAGATTGCGGATGATACGCAGCATGGTTTTGTAATCATCCACAATCAGAACGTTCATGTTCAGATCAACACTCATGCAGCCTCACCTCCATCCTTTTCCCGGCCGTGCGGCTTTTTTGTTCCCCCGGCCCTGTCGCTTCGCTGTCGTATCGGGGCACACCGCTTGCGGTCCAGCGCTCCCCTAATAAAACGGTTCGTATGGCGTTTACGCAAGGATTTTCAAGGGGGTCAGCCGGCGCCGCCCCCTTGACCGATATCGGGCAGATCCTTCCGCTCCGCAAGCTTCTGCGTCACCGCCCGGGCCTTTGCCGGCTTCATGGCCTGAAGGATGTCGGCCACGGTGCGCTCCTTCATGCTGGACACCACCTTCATCAGGGTCTTCATGTCCATGTCCTCGAAAATGGCGGCCGCCTTGTCCGGGTCCATGTTGCCATAGATGTTCACCAGCCGCTGGATCTGGGCCTTTTCCTGCTGGTCATATTCTTCCAGAAGCCCTTCGATCTCTTTTTTCAGCGCCTTGAGGCGGGCCACCTTCTTGTCGATGCGTTTTTCCGCGGCGCTCAGGAGTTCCTTGCGCATTTTGAGTTCGTTCTCGCGTTTTTCCAACTCCTTGCGCCGCGCCGCCAGCTTCTGCAGAAGGTCGATTTCCGACTGGGTGAAGAGCGTCGGGTCGGCCTTGCCCGGGCGCGGCGTCTCGGGCCCCGTCTCCGAGACCAGCCCGGGCCCGCCGCCATTGCCGCCCCCGCCGCCGTCCTGGTTGTCCTGGTTGCCGCCGCCCTGATCGCCACCGCCCTGGTCGCCACCGGGCTCCGGCGCCTGCTGCTGGGCGCGCGTCTCCTCGACGGCCACCGTGTCCGACGCAACGTTGAGCCGGGTCCAGATGTCGCTCACCTTCACCGACAGCAAAAGGACCGCCGCGAAAATGAGCACCGGCAACAGGCGCAACCGACCGAGGGTGTTCATGGCAGCGTCCTACCCTTTCACCGCGACGACTGCAGCGCCTTGAGAAGCTCGCGTTCCGTGGCCGAGCGCTCGCCCGGCTCATCCACGGTATCCTCTTCCGCCGCCTCGCCGGCATCCCGGCCTTCCGGGCGCAGGCGCTCGGCGAGGCTGCCGCGCGCGGTGGCGCGGCCGGCGGGCGGACCGGACGGGCCGCCCTGCTGCGGCACCGTCGGACTCCCCTCCTGCCCCGACGGCTCGTCAGACGGCTCGTCGCCCGCCTCGCCAACCATGCGGGCGGCGGCGCGGGCGGCACGAGCATAGCCGTCGTCTTCGGCCGGTTCGGCCGCCGCGGCGTCGCCGCCGCCCCGGGGGCCCCGGCTCCGGTTCCCGGGCGCCGGCTGGCGGTCGGCGTTCCCGGCCGCCGGCGCCTCGCCCTCCCCGGCGGCTTCCGTCCGGCTGTGGCGCACACTGTTTTCGAGCCGGTTGGCGATGCTTTCCCCGCGATCGATCATGAAGGCCAGATCATCCCGCAGAGATTGCGCCTTGTCGAGCTGTTCCTGGAGATTCTGGCCGGTCTCGCCCGCCGCCTTGCGCAGGCGCTGGACGCCCGTTTCCGCCCGGCCCATGGCATCGTTGAAATCGCTGATGAGCCGGAGCATCTCCTCCTTGTTGCTGCGGAACTGGCCCAGCCGCCGGTTCAGGATCACCGCATAGATGATGGTGGCGACCAGCAGGACGGCG
>CAJXLG010000206.1 GCA_913055885.1 uncultured Rhodospirillales bacterium | reverse complement strand
CAAGGTCCACCGGTCGTGGGTGGACGCGCAGGCGGCTGCCACCCTTTTCCTGACAACCATTGCGGAAGCAGAAATTCGTTTCGGAATCAGTTCCCTGTCTTCAGGTCCAAAACGGCATCGTCTGGAAGCAACGGCCGAGTATATGTTTGAGGCTTTTTTTCGGGGGCGAGTCCTTGCCTTTGATCGCAGTGCTGCTTCCGCCTACGCCGAAATTGCCGCATACCGTAAGGCTCTCGGTCGCCCTATAACCCAGGCCGATTGCCAGATTGCGGCAATTGCCTTGTCGCGTGGCGCCGCCGTAGCAACGCGCAATGTCGAAGATTTCGAGGGATTTGGAGGCGTTGTCGTGAATCCGTGGGCGGAAGCCACCTGATCACCCCTTCCCCCGGACCCGGTCCAGCAGCTCGTCCAGGGTCATGTCCACCTCGATGGCCTCTTCCAGGGCCACGCGCAGGTCGTTGTCCGACAGGGTCCAGCCGTCGCGGGGCAGGGTGGCCACCACCGTGCGCAGGATCTTGCGGTAGAGCGCCAGGGCGCGCACGCGCTCGCCCGTGTGGTGCAGGGTCAGAGCCAGGGCGAGCTGGGCCGGCGCGGCCCCTTCGTAGCCCCAGTCGAAGCCTTCGTCGGACAGGGCCTTGAGGTCGAGGGCGGGGTCCAGGTCGGCGCCGTCCACCGTCACCGTCACCCGGTCGCCGTGGCGTGTGCCGTCGTAGCGGGGCACGTCACCGTTCCTTGATGTGTGGGGTTGCGTCGGATGTTATCGTAGCATGGCGCGACTGGACCAAAACAGCGGGAAAAGCGGCGGCATGGCGACAGCGGAGACCACGGCGGGCGACAGGGCGGCCTTCGGCGGGCGCGACTGGTGGCTGGGCACGGCCGGCGTGGTGGCCGTCGTGGCCGCCGTCATGGCCCTGATTTCGGGGTACAATTACCTGCTGTTCCATGTCCTGGTGGAGATGGTGGCCATCGTCGTGGGCTTCAGCATGGCCATGATGGCCTGGAACGCCCGCCACCGCGTGGACTATGGCTACATCCTGCTGCTGGGCGCCGGCTACGGCGCCATCAGTTTCATCGACCTCGTGCACACCCTGTCCTATTCCGGCATGGGGGTTTTCGAGGACACCACGGCCAACGTGCCCACCCAGTTGTGGATGGCCGCCCGCTACATGGAGGCGCTGACGCTCTTCGTCGCCGTTTCCGAGCCCCGCCGGCCCTACACCATGAGCACCCTGGTGGCCCTCTACGCGGCCGTCACGGCGCTTCTCCTGCTGGGCATCTTCGGCTGGCCCGTGTTCCCCGACTGCTACGTCCCGGGCGAGGGGCTGACCAATTTCAAGGTGGGCAGCGAATACCTCATCGCCGCCATCCTGGCCGCCGCCCTGTGGTTCCTGCACCACAACCGCGCCGTCTTCGGCCCCGCCCTGGCGCGGGCGCTGGAGGTGGCGGTGGTCCTCACCATCGCCGCCGAGGTGGCCTTCACCTTCTATGTGGACGTCTATGGCCTGTCCAACCTGGTGGGCCACCTGTGCAAGTTCGCTTCCGTCTTCATCGTCGGCCGCGCCGTGGTGCAGAAGGCCGTCAACGAGCCCCAGGAAGTGCTTTATCGCGGCCTGGAGGACAGCCTGCACGAGACGGAGGCCCGCTACCAGGCGGTGGTGCAGGGGGCGGCCGTGGGCATCGCCATCGCCGATCCCCAGGGCCGGCTGGTGGAGGTGAACGACGCCTTCGCCGCCCTCACGGGCCGGCCCAAGGATCAGGTCACGAGCCGCAGCTTTCTCGAGGTCACCCACCCGGAGGACGCCGCCGAGAACAAGCGCCTGCACAACGAGCTGGTGGCCGGCCACCGCGACCGATACGAAATGGAGAAGCGCTTCGTGCGCCCCGACGGCACGCCCGTCTGGGTCCACGTCCTGGCCGCCGCCCTGCGCGACGAAAACGGCCGCACGCAGCGCATCGTGGGCTCGCTCTACAACATCACGGCGCGCAAGAAGGCGGAGGCGGAACTCAGGCGCTCCAACGAGGCCCTGCAGAACTTCGCCTACGTGGCGTCTCACGACCTCAAGGAGCCCCTGCGGCTCATCCACGCCAACCTCCAGATCCTGCAAAAGCGCCACGGCGCCGAACTGTCGGAGCACGCCAACACCCTGGTGCGCCACGCCGGCGATGCCGCCGGGCGCATGCAGCAGCTGGTGAACGACCTGCTGCAGTATTCCCGCGTGGGCACCCACGGCGCGCCGCCCGACGCCGTGGATGCCGACGGCGTGGTGGACGACGCCCTCGCCAACCTGGAAGTCGTGCTGCACGAAAGCCGGGGCACGGTGACGCGCGACAGCCTGCCGCGGGTGCGGGGCGACACGGCCCAGCTCACCAGCCTCTTCCAGAACCTCATCGGCAACGCCCTCAAGCACCGCCATGCCGATCGCCCGCCACGCATCCACATCGGCGTACAGCGGACGGGCGACTTCTGGCGCTTCAGCGTCAGCGACAACGGCCAGGGGGTTCCCGAGGCGGACCGCCAGCGCATCTTCCTGGCCTTCGAGCGCAGCCACAAGGGGGGCGAGGGCACCGGCATCGGGCTGGCCGTGTGCCAGCGCATCGTCGAGCGTCACGGTGGCACCATCAGCGTTGAGTCCACGGAAGGGGAGGGGTCCGCCTTCCACTTCACCCTGCCCGATGCCGACACCCCGCTTCCGGAGGAGACATGAAGCAAAAAGGACTTCGGCGGGCCGGGGTGGCGCTCGTGCTCCTGGGCGCGGCGCTGTGGGGCCTGTCCGGCTGCGCCGTGGTCACCGGCCCGGGCGAACCGGCCACCCTGGCGGAACGCCTGGCCGCTTTCCCCGACGGCGCCCTGCCCGTGGAAAAGCCCGTCACCGTCCACTGGGACGACCACCAGATCCCCTACGTGCGGGCGAAGACGGACGCCGACGCCGCCTTCACCCTGGGGCTGGTGCACGCCCACCTGCGCCTGGCGCAGCTCCACATGGCACGGCACATCGTGGAGGGGCGGCTGTCGGCGCTGGCCGGGCCGTGGGTCACGGACGTGGACCACGCCCTGCGCACCCTGGACCTGGACCGTGCCGCCGGCAAGGTGGTGGCCGGCATGCCGGACCGCACCCGGCGCTGGGTGGCGCGTTTTGCCGACGGCCTCAATTACTACCAGCAGAACACCGAAGAGCTTCCCCACGAATTCGCCGTCCTGGGCATGAAGCCGGACCCCTGGACGGCCGAGGACATCGTGGGCATCGGCCGGCTCGCCGGGGCCGACGTGACGTGGCTGGTGTGGTGGAGCCTGCTGCCCATGCGCGAGCGCGACGATTGGCCGGCCGTCTACCGCGATGCCATCGCCAAGAAGATGCTGGCCCCGGACAGCGTGCCCGCCCCGGGCAGCGAGAAGGCGGCCCGCCACCTGCTCCGCAACATCGTGGCCGGCCTGTCAAAATCCGGCAGCAACGCCGTCGCCGTGAGCGACCGGCGCAGCAAGGGCGACGGTGCCCTTCTGGCCAGCGATCCCCACCTGGGGACCATGCTGCCCAACCTGTGGATCACGGCCGGGGTGAAATCGCCCTCCTACCAGGTGGTGGGGCTCATGCCGGCGGGGCTGCCCTTCTTCGCCCTGGGCCGCAACCGCGACATCGCCTGGGCCGGCACCAACCTGCGCGCCGTCACCAGCGACCTGGTGGACGTCTCCGGCCTGCCCGACGAGGCCATCACCGAGCGCACGGAAACCATTCCCGTGCGGTTCTGGTTCGACGAGGAGATCACCATCCGCGAGAGCCCCTTCGGCCCCGTGGTCAGCGACATCCCCCTGTGGCCCGGGAAGAAGGACGGACCGCCCCTGGCCCTGCGGTGGATGGGCCACCGCGAGAGCCACGAGATCACCGCCATGCTCAGGGTGGCACGGGCCGACGGCTGGCAGGCCTACCGCAGGGCCTTCGACGGCTTCGCCGTCTCCGGCCAGACCATGCTGTATGCCGGAAAGAAAGGCGACGTGGGGCTGGTGACGGCGACGCGCCTGCCGCGCCGGGAGAAAATTCCCGACACCCTCGTCATCCAGCCGGAGCGGGCGCGGCGCACCTGGGCCGATCCGGTGCGGCCGGACGAACTGCCCGCCGTGCACGATCCGCCGGCCGGCTACGTGGCCTCCGCCAACAACCCGCCCGCCGGGAGCGACGTGCCGCTGGGCTGGTTCTTCTCGGCGCCCGACCGCATCCTGCGCCTGCACCGGGAACTGGCGGGTCCTTCGAGGCTCTCTCCTCCGGAGAGAGCACCTCAGGACGGCGTCCTTCGAGGCTTCGCTCCCGGCAGAGCCCCTGAGGACGGTGCAAGGGTGCTGTCGGACGGGGCGCGTCGTCTTGAGGTGCCGCGCCTCTGGCGCGGCCTCGAAAGGCGACGGCCCGCCATCAGCCGCCGGGACCTCATGGCCCTCCAGACGGACACCCGCTCGCCCGGGGCCGTGGCCCTGCGCGACGCCGTGGTGGCGCGGGCGGACACGCTGGGCCTGGAGGCCGCGCCCCTGGAGCGGATCCGGGGGTGGGACGGCCGCTACCGCCGGGATTCCCGCGACGCCCTGGCGTTCGAGGGCTTTTTCGCCGCCTTCGCCCCGGAACTCTTCGAGGAACAGGGGCGCACGGCGCTGTTCGACCGCATCGGTTCCTCCGGGCACGTGCGCTGGTGGACCCTGGAGGCCCTGCACAAGGCCACGGACGCGGCGGCGCGCGCGGCCATCCGGGCGGGCCTGAAGAATGCCCGCGAGGCCCTGGACCGGCACGACACCTGGGGCGAGGCGCACCGGCTGAAGCTGGCGCACCCGTTGTCCAACCTTCCCCTGATCGGGTCGCGCTATGCCTATGTGGACGTGCCCGCCGGCGGCAGCCGCCAGATCTGGAGGCGGCGCAGTGGCGGCGGCAGATGGGTCTGCCTCTGGCTTGGAGGCAGGGGTGGGTTCGGTGGTGGGTGGTGGCTCTTCTTTCACAGGTGTGGGTGGCACG
>CAJXLG010000205.1 GCA_913055885.1 uncultured Rhodospirillales bacterium | reverse complement strand
TAACGCCACCGGCGCACAGCCATCGACCGGTGCGACAATCCGGGCTGGGCGCTCCAGCTCGGCGATGGTGGGCAGGCGCCACGGGAATCCCGTCCGGCGGGCCAGAGCCGCCGCCGCTTCCAGGGCCTCCCCCCAGGCCACCGGCCCGTCCGCAAGATCGGCGGCGCGCCGCCACCACAGGCCCGTGAGCGCATCCCACACCGAGTCGCCCTCCACGGCGAAGCGCGGCCGGGGCCACGGGGCTCCCGGCGAGACGGCGGCATCCTGGCCGCTGCCGGCACAGGCGACGATGTTGCCCCGGCTGTCGTAGCACCGCGCCTGGCCGGTGGCGGCGAGCAGGCCGCTGCCCCGCCCCGCCACGGGCCACGCCAGGAAATACTGCCCCTTGTTGCCCCAGAAGAGCCGGCCGCCGTCCAGGTCCACATACCAGGCATGGTCCGGCACCCGGGCGGCCGTGGTGCTGGTCCAGGTCCAGTGCGGCGTCACGTTGTGAAAGGGATGGCCGGCCGGCAGCGCCGGCTTCGCCGCGTCACGGTCCACCAGGCTCAGGAGCTCCCGCCGGTCCGGCAGGCGCCAGTCGGTGCGGCCGCCGTGGCCGTCCCGGTTCAGCCCGTCAACGAAGGCCAGGGCCTCGGCCCAGGTGAGCGGCGCCTCCGCCGGCGTCGCGTCACGCGACCAGACGAGCCCCGTCAGGCCGTCCAGGACCGTCGCCCCGTCCGGCGTGAAGCGGGGATCGGGCCACGGGACGCCCGGCCGGAGTGCGCCGTCCTGCGCCCGGCCGGCGCAGGGAACGGCCGCCCCGTCCGCCCCGTAACATCCCCGCTGCCCCGTCCAGGGAACACCCGGCATGCGTGTCGTCACTGTGCCCTCCCGGAAATATTAGCGGTTTTTCATTTAATTTTATCCGATTGCCACAAATAATGGGCGATCGCCTCGCTGTCTTTGATCCTGACGGCGATAGGTCCGTCTGTTATAAAAGGTCCGGGCTAAGGGGGAAAACCGGGAGGACAGAGGGCGCCCAGGGTGCCGCGACGGACGCGGAACCGAATCGGGGGGGAAAGGATGACGTCCGGTCCGGCCTGGAAGGAGAGCATGCGTGTCGACGTAACTTCCGTCGATACGCAGCACGAGCAGCTTCTGGAAGCCATCGGCCGCCTGCGCCAGCTTCTCGACGAGGGGGCCGATCAGGAGACCTGTATCGAGCACTTCGACCGCATCAACAAACTCGTGCGGGAGCACTTCGCCCACGAGGAAAGGGTGATGCGCAACATCGGCCTGCCCGGCTTCCAGCGCCACAAGGAGATCCACGACAAGCTGCTGGAAGACCTCAACGCCTATCGCACCCGCTTCATCGACCATTTCGATCCGGAAGGGGTGCAGGCCGTCTACGGCTACCTGGCCTTCTGGCTGTTCCGCCACATGACCACCGACGCCGCCGAGATCGGCCGCCACATCCACCGGGACCAGGACGCGGGCTGAGCCCCGTCCCCGTCCCGGCGGGCGGCCCTACTGCGCCATGGGCACGCCCTTGCTGTCGAACAGCGCCTTCAGCTCCCCGTTCTCGGCCATTTCGCGCACGATGTCGCAGCCGCCGACGAACTCGCCCTTGACGTAGAGCTGCGGAATGGTGGGCCACTCGGTGAACTCCTTGATGCCCTCGCGCAGGGAATTGTCCTGCAGGACGTCGATGCCCTTGAACTTCACGCCCATGTCGGAAAGCACCTGCACCACGGCGGCGGAGAAGCCGCACTGCGGGAACATGGGGGTTCCCTTCATGTACAGCACGACGCTGTTCTCGTTGATGTCGCTGCGGATGCGGTCAAAGACGGCTTGATCGGTCATTGTTCTCGGTTTCCTCCCGCGATCTGGCTGGTGTCGGAGGATGTGACGGCCCCGCGCCGGCGTGTCAAGATCGCCGGGTCCGCCGAGTACACGGCGAGCGCCGTCCAGATGCAGGCAAAGGTCACGGCATGCAGCCCGGTGAAGGGCTCGCCGAACGCCAGAACGGCCAGGAGGAACTGGCACGTCGGGTTGACGTAGAAGAACAGCCCCACGGTGGCGTAGCGCACCCGCCGGGCCGCCACGGTGAACAGGAACAGGGGCGCCGCCGTCATGGGCCCGGCCAGCACCAGGATGGTGGAAAGCCACGGGCTCCCCGGGCCGAAGTGCCCCGCCCCGGCGGCGTTCTGCCACACCAGCCAGCCGGCGGCCGGCACGGCCAGGATGAGGGTCTCGATGAACAGGCCGGTGATGGCATCCACGCCCGCCGCCTTGCGGATCCAGCCGTAGATGGCGAAGGCCACGGCGAGGACCAGGGAGATCCACGGCACCACCCCGTGCCCCGCCACCAGGACCGTCACGCCCACCACCGCCAGGCCCACGGCCACGGCCTGGCGCGCGTTCAGGCGCTCGCCGAAGACCACCATCCCCAGGGCCACGGCCACCAGGGGAAAGATGTAGTAGCCCAGGCTGGACTGCAGCACCTCGCCGGCCGCCACGGCCCACAGGAAGGTGCCCCAGTTGATGGCGATGACGGTGGTGCTGCCGATAAGCGGTAGCAGCCGGCGCGGCCGCGCCAGGACGTGCCACACCCGCGCCCCGCCGTCACGCGCCAGGACGGCCACGCCCAGGATCGCCACGGACCACACCACGCGGTGGGCAAAGACGGAGGCCACGGGCACGTCCGTGACCAGCTTGTAGAAGGCGGGCGACACCCCCCACAGGAGGCACGCGGCCAGAAGCGCGGTGATGCCGGCGCCGCCGCGCCCCGTCTGCGGCGTATCGGCGGTGTTCAGGGTCAGTCCTCCGGCACGCCCGTCTGCAGCGCCATGGCGTGCAGCTCGTTGCCCATGCGGCCCTTCAGGGCGTTGTACACCATCTGGTGCTGTTGCACCCGCGTCCTGCCGCGGAAGGATTCGGCGACCACCGTGACCGCGTAGTGGTCGCCGTCGCCGCGCAGGTCCTCGACGCTCACCCGGGCGTCGGGGAGCGCCGTCTGGATCATCTCTTCGAGTTCGTTCGCGGGGATCGCCATGATCGCCTCCCTCCCGTGATGGGCCGTCAGCCGGCCATGGTGTGCGGGAACCAGCCCTCGCGCACGGCCTCCATGGCGGCCAGGCTGGCCCGCGATCCGTCCGGCAGCACCAGGGCGTCGCCGCCCGTGGTGCCCAGGGTGAACGCCGGCACGCCGGCCTGCTCCAGGCCGTTGAGCACGGCCGCCGTCTCCCGCTCCGGCACGGCGAGCACGTAGCGCGCCTGGTCCTCGCCGAAGGCCCAGGTGAACAGGGGCGCCTCCGTGGCCGGGGCCGTGATCTGGGCCCCCAGCCCGCCGGCCAGGGCCATCTCCGCCACGGCCACCAGCAGGCCGCCGTCGGAAACGTCGTGGCAGGCGCTCACCCGGCCGGCGTGGATGAGGGCGCGCACGGCGTCGCCGTTGCGGCGCTCCGTTTCCGGTTCCACGGGCGGCGGCGCCCCCTCCTCGCGGCCGTGCAGGGCGTACAGGTACTGCGACCGGCCCAGCCAGCCTTCCGTGGCGCCCGCCAGGATAAGGGTTTCGCCGGCCGCCTTGAAGGCCGGCGTGGCCATGTGGTCCAGGTGGTCCAGCCAGCCCAGGCCGCCCACGCTCGGCGTGGGCTGGATGCCCTCGCCGTTGGTCTCGTTGTAGAGGGACACATTGCCCGACACCACCGGAAAGGCCAGGGCGTCGCAGGCCGCCGCCATGCCTTTCACGGCCCCGGCGAACTGGCCCATGATGCGCGCCCGTTCCGGGTTGCCGAAATTCATGTTGTCGGTGAGGCCCAGGGGCTTGGCGCCGGCCGCCGTGAGGTTGCGCCAGGCCTCCGCCACGGCCTGGGCGCCGCCGGCGACGGGATCGGCCTCGCCGTAGCGGGGCGTGCAGTCGGTGGTCAGGGCAAGGCCGCGCTGCGTGCCGTGGACGCGTACCACCGCCGCGTCGCCGCCCGGGCGCTGCACCGTGTCGCCCATGACCATGTGGTCGTACTGTTCCCAGATCCAGCGCCGGCTGCACAGGTCGGGCGCGCCCAGCAGGCCCAGCAGCGGCTCCGCCAGGTCGCCGGGGGCCGCCACGGCGTCGCGGCCCAGCGGCGCCGCTTCCGGCGCGGGTTCCCAGGGGCGCTCGTATTCCGGGGCGTTGTCGGCCAGCGGCGCGATGGGCAGGTCGGCCACCCGCTCGCCCCCCTTGTCGAGCGTCATGCGCCCGCCCTCGGTGAGGTGGCCGATGACGGCGAATTCCAGGTCCCACTTGCGGAAGATGGCGGCCGCCTCTTCCTCGTGGCCGGGGCGCAGCACCATGAGCATGCGCTCCTGGCTTTCCGAGAGCATGATCTCGTAGGCGTTCATGCCCGTCTCGCGCATGGGCACCCGATCCAGGTCCAAAGCCACCCCGACGCCCCCCTTGGAGGCCATCTCGAAGGACGACGAAGTGAGCCCGGCGGCCCCCATGTCCTGGATGGCGACGATGGCGTCCGTGGCCATGAGCTCCAGGCACGCTTCCAGGAGAAGCTTCTCGGTGAAGGGGTCGCCCACCTGCACCGTGGGGCGCTTTTCCTCGGAATCCTCCGAGAACTCGGCGGACGCCATGGTGGCGCCGTGGATGCCGTCCCGGCCCGTGCGCGAGCCCACGTAGACCACGGGGTTCCCCACCCCCGCCGCGGCGGAATAGAAGATGCGCTCGCGCGGGGCGATGCCCACGGTCATGGCGTTGACCAGGTTGTTGGCGTTGTAGGCGGGATGGAAGGTGCACTGCCCCCCCACGGTGGGCACGCCCACGCAGTTGCCGTAGCCGCCGATGCCGCCCACCACGCCGCGCACCAGATGGCGCGTGGTGGGCAGGTCGGGATCACCGAAATACAGGGCGTTCAGGCTGGCGACGGGCCGCGCGCCCATGGTGAAGACGTCGCGCAGGATGCCCCCCACCCCGGTGGCGGCGCCCTGGTAGGGCTCCACGGCCGAGGGATGGTTGTGGGACTCGATCTTGAACGCCACGCCCCAGCCCT
>CAJXLG010000204.1 GCA_913055885.1 uncultured Rhodospirillales bacterium | reverse complement strand
TTCGCCCGAAGGTTTCCGGGATGACGCCTTATGGTTCTGGCGTCGGCCAGCAGTTCACTAACTGCCGGATCGAGGTTGAAAAAACGGGGAATGTCCTGCTGACGTCCCCCTTCCCCGGCCATACAACGTTGGTTTATGGTGTTCCTTCCTGGCATCCGGGGGGACGAGGGAGCGCAATGGGCGAGACGGCGACGGCCCAGGACGCCGTGCTGGACCATCTGGGCGTGGGCGTCCTGGTCTTCGATTCCGCGCACGGATTGTGCCGCATGAACGCGGCGGCCGAGCGCCTCCTGGGGGCGACGCTCGACGCCGCGCGGCACTGCGCCCCCGGCGGGGCGCCGTGGCGACTGGCCAACATGGCCGGCCTCCCCTTCCCGGCGGACGACCACCCCGTCAACCGGGTTTTTGCCACGGGCACCGCCCGCCACGGCGACATGGTGAGCGTGCGCCCGGCGGACGGCGGCGATCCGGGGTGGCTGCGCCTGGACTGCGTGCCCGAGGGGGCCGGCCCCGACCGGGTGGTGGTCACCGTTGCCGACATCACCGAGGAATACGAGGCCCTTCGCCACTACCGCCGCTCGCGGGACAACACCGCCGAGATCCTGGAAAACGCCCCGGCCGCCGTCTGCCTGACGGACGCCCACGGCACCTTCACCTACGTGAACCGGGCCTACACACGCCTCTACGGCTATGCCGAGGGCGACCTGGTGGGCGAGAACTTCACCAAGGTGGTGCCGCCCGAGAACCGCCCCGCCCTGCAGGCGGCGCACGACGCTTTCATCGCCGGCCAGCGCGAGATCCGGGGGGAATGGGACGTACAGGACGCCCGCGGCGAGCGCCACACCATCCTGGCGGACGCCGTGCGCCTGTTCGACGGCGACGGCCGGCCGTGCAAGGCCACCTTCATCCAGGACATCACGGAACGCCACCGCCTGGAGAGGGAACTGGAACGCTCCAACACCGAGCTGGAGGGCTTCGCCTACGCCGTGTCCCACGATCTGCAGGAACCCCTGCGCATGGTGGCCAATTACGGTGACCTGCTGCGCCACCGCTACGGCGACCGGCTGGACGCGCGCGGACGCACCTACCTGGACGCCATGGAATCGGCCGCCGGCCGCATGCGCCGCATGATCCAGGGGCTCCTGGAATACGCCCGGGTCACCACACGCGGCGACACCTTCGCCGCCGTGCCCCTGGACACGGTGGTGGACGACGCCCTGGCCGACCTGGAGACCATCCTGACGGAATCGGGCGGCCGGGTCTCGGTGGACCGGCCGCTCCCCGCGGTGCACGGCGATGCCAGCCAGCTCGCCCGGCTGTTCCAGAACCTGGTGAACAACGCCGTCAAGTATCGCCACCCGGACCGGCCGCCGCGCATCCACATCGGCGCCCGGGCCGCCGGCGCGGAATGGTGGACGATCACGGTGGCGGACAACGGCCGGGGCCTGCCGGACGACACGGCGCACGACATCTTCCAGGTGTTCAGCCGCGCCCACCCGGATTCGGGGCAGGCCGACGGGGAGGGCGGCAGCGGCATCGGCCTCGCCGTGTGCCGGCGCATCGTGGAGCGCCACGGCGGCCGCATCGGCGCCACGGGCACGCCGGACGCCGGCAGCACCTTCACCCTCACCCTGCCGGCGGCCGGAAGCTAGGCTTTCCGGCCGCCGGTTTCAGGCGCAAGGGCGTTCGGCCCGGAAGGGCGGATCAGGTGCTCTTGGCGCGCCCGATCCACTTGCCCTGTTTGTAGTGCCGGCCCTCGGTGGCTTCCAGGTACACGGCATCCGCCTGGAACAGCGTGATGATGTCCGAGCCGCCGAACAGGAAATAGCCGAATTCCTGTCCCTTGTGCAGATGGTCGCCCACGTCCGGCGTCAGGTTCACGGACGACACCTGCGCCATGCCGATGGGCAGCACGGCAACGTAGCCCACCGGGGAATCCAGGACGATGAGCCCGCGCTGCTGCCGGAACTGGTAGCCCGTGCCATCCTTGGCTTCCAGGCTGCCGTCGGCCTTTTTCACCACGTCGAGCACCATGCGGCCTTCCAGGATGCGCTTGTCCAGGACACGGCCGGCCACGGGGGTGTGGTAGCGGTGATAATCGTTGACGTCCAGGAAGCTGTGGGTGAAGACCCCGCCGTCGAAAACGTCGCGGTAGGGGGAATCGCCCAGGAGCTCCTTGACGTTGTGGGTCATGCCCTTGGCGGTGACGGTGGCCCCGTCATGGATGGGCCACACCCCCTTGAAGACGCTGTCCGCCGGCTGCACGACCGTGGTGTCGTCCGCCAGCCCGGTCACGGGGCGCTTGCCCGGCTTCACCTCGCGGGCGAAGAACTGGTTGAAGGTGAGCCAGCCGCTGGGCGCCTCCTGGTAATCCTCCATGGGGAACGACGGGTCCTCGCGGAAGCTCTCGATGTGCCGCGCCGAATCCAGGGTATCCAGGTACTCCCCCCAGCGGTCGGCGAAATCCACCACCCACTTCTGGAACGTGTCGCTCTTGCGCAGGGTCTCGGACTGGTCCACCAAGTAGTAGAAGGTCTTGATGTTCTCCAGGAGGGTGTCCGCCCGGGGCGGCGTCGAGGCGAGCTTGATGGCGTAATCGTAAAAGTCCTTCAGGCTTTCATGGCCCTTCAGGTTCGCCTTCTTGACGGACTGCTCGAGCGCCGCCTTCAGGTCGGGATTCTTGGCCAGGAGATCCCGCAGTTCCCGGATGATGGCCGGCTCGCCGGACGGCTCCCCACAGGCGGCGGCCGCCCCGGAAGAAGCGGCCGCGGCGGCCGGCGCCGCCATCCCGATGGTGGCGGGAAGCGCGGCCACCGCCGCCGTGGCGGCACCGCCGGTCAAAACGTCACGTCGCGTCGTCATGGTTTCCCCCTCTGGTCGTTGGGCTCGGGCGCTCCCGCGCCCGGCGGCGTCCGGTCTCACGCCCGGCCGGCCGGCTCCGTGCCGTCTTCCAGGCTCTTGAAGAAGTCGATCTGCCAGCGCATTTCGTCCCGGCTTAACGGGAAACGGCCCTTCTTGTCGGGACGCAGGACCTCTTCCGGCGGCACGCGCGCCAGGGTGGTCTGGAGGCGGGTGGCAAGCGCCATGGACAGCCCCGCCTTCCACGTCACGGCGACGATGCCCTTGGCGCTGCGCGCCGAGACAATGCGCTTGACCACCGGTTCCGAAATCCCTGCGCGCACCGCCAGGGCGGCGGTGAGGAAGGGCACGTCGCGCGCCGTGACGGCACTGGTGAGCACGGATTCCTCCAGGTGGCCCGCGCGATGCATGCGCTGCGCCCTTTGGTAGGGCGAGGCGGGGGCGCACGGCCCGCTGTCGGCCCGCCGGCCGCCCTGCTGGCCGCCGTTGTCGGCCGCCTCCTTTTCCGCCTTGAGGCGGCGCTTCACCTCCTCGCCCACGCGGCGCGCCGTTGCCACGTCCAGGTCCTCGCGGCGCGACAGCTCCTCCACGAGGTTGTCGGCGACGAACTCGGCGAGGCGCGTCACGGCGCGCGGCGACAGGCGGGGCCGCCGCACCAGCGGATCGTGCCACGCCTCCACGTGGGGCGCCCGGTCGATGAGGCCGTCCAGGGTCTCCTCCCGGATCTGCGCCGAGGGGTTGCCCAGGAGCACGGCGATGGCCTCGCTGTCGCCGGAGCCGGCGATGGCGTCGGAGACGGACTCCTCCACACCGTTGCGCCGCGAGATGGCGGCCAGGGTGCCGGTGGAGGGCGAGGCGGCGATGAGGCGCAGGAAGTCGTCGTCCGTGAGCACGGGCGAGAACTCCAGCACCGGCGCCGCCACGGAGATCTCCGTGTCGAAGGCGAGCCGGCGCACCACATCGGGCGGCGCCTGTGCCACGTCCTTCAGCGCCTCCGACAGGATCCGGCGCACCCGGGCCATCTGGTCCTCCGCGAGCAGGACCAGGGTGTCGTAGGTGAGCCGGCGGATGCGGTCCTGCTCGTCGCCGGAGAGGCCGGGCGCCAGGTGGGCGATGCGCCGCGCCAGCACCGTGCGCACCTCGACGTTGTCGTCCTCCGCCAGGGCGCGGCGGGTCTGCGCCGGCGTGGCGGCGTTGGCGGCCACGGCGCAGCGCACCTCGGGCGCCGGGTCGGAGGCCAGGTGGTTCAGGAGGTCGGGGCGCACGTCGCGGCGCGACGCCACCTTGCGGCGCTCGTCCGCGTCGCCGTGGCGCACCAGCGCGGCGGCATCCGGACGGCCCCCGGCCGGCGCGGGCTGGGCCCCGCCCATCAAGAGGTTCAGAACGCGCCGGACGACACCGCTCACGCTGTGTCCTCCCCTTCCTCCACCGCCGGGGCGACGGCCCAGGCGGCATCGCTGTGCTTCACCCGGCGCAGGACGGCCTCGGCCCGGCCCAGCAGGCCGGACACCGATTCGCCGCTGCCCGGCCGCGCCCGCGCGATGCCCGCCGACAGACGCAGGGTGGGCGGTCCCATGCCCGCCGCCTCGGCGTAGGCGGACAGCGCCGCCACCATCTCGCGCGCCCGGCGCTCGGCCACCTCGGGTGCCGCCCCGTCCAGCCAGGCGGCGAACTCGTCCCCCCCGACGCGACCCAGGAGGTCACCCGACCGGGTGTTGGCCAGAAGGATGTCGCGCACCTTCAGAAGCACCTGGTCGCCCCCTTCGTGCCCCCGAGCGTCGTTCACCGGTTTGAAATTGTCCAGATCGACGATGAGGAGCGTGCCCTCGCCGCCGTCGTGGGCCATGCGCGACAGCCGCCGTTCCAGTTCCGACAGGAAGATCCGCCGGTTGAGGAGTTCCGTGAGGCTGTCCGTGCGCGACAGGTGCAGGATGCGTTCACGGCTCGTCACCTGCTCCAGGATGACGCCCATCTGGTTGGCGATGTCCGCGAGCAGGGTGCGCTCCTCGGGCGTCCAGGCGCCGCTGTCGGCGGGCCGCCACACTACCACGGCGCCGTTGGGCACCTCGCCGTAGGCCGTGGCGACGCCCAGGTAGTGGCGTTCGTCGGCGGCGACCTCCAGGCTGTCGCCCGTCTCGGCCACGCCCTCGGCGAGACTGTCGGGCGTGGGGCCGGGCGG
>CAJXLG010000203.1 GCA_913055885.1 uncultured Rhodospirillales bacterium | reverse complement strand
GCCGCAGTTCGACCCGGACGACGGCGTCGTCAAGAAGTGCAACATGTGCATCGACGAGCTGGAGGCCGGGCGCAAGCCGTACTGCGTCATGGCCTGCATGATGCGCGTGCTGGACATCGGGCCCATCGAGGAGATCGATAACGGCACCCTGGAGACCAAGGTGACCGGGCCGGGTGACGAGCTGGTGCGTCAGGTGAAAGGGATGGCCGATCCCAACCTGACGAACCCGTCCATGCGCTTCGTGCCCCACCGTCAGGGCAAGGTGAACCAGTCGTGAACGAAATCACGCCGGAAGCGGGCGGGGAGCGCGACGGCGCGCTCCTCGCCCACTTCGGCGAGGCCGTGGCGGAGGATCTGCGCGGCCTGGCCGTCCTGCACAACCAGGAACTCACGGCGGACATCATCGCCGAGCTCAAGGACGTCCGCTTCCCATTGAATCTGGGCTTCAGCCTGCGCGGCGAGAGCGGCCGCGAAGCCCTGAACGCCCTGGCCCAAGCCACCGACGCGCTGCCCCGGGAGCCGGATCAGCGGACGCTGGACGAGCTTGCGGCCGAATTCTCCAACATCTATCTTATCCACCGCTACAAGGTATCGCCCACGGAATCCCCGTACTTCGACGATGATACCCTGGACCGCCAGGAACCCATGTTCCAGGTGCGCAGCTGGTACGAGAAGTACGGCCTCCAGGCCGCGGACTGGCGCCGCCAGCCGGACGACCACATGGTCCTGCAGCTCCAGTTCGTGGGGGCGCTTCTGGACGGGGCGACCGACGAGGGGGTGCTGCGCGACGCGGCCACGTTCCTTGACGAACACCTCTTGCGCTGGCTGGGAACCTTCGCGGACAAGGTGGCGAAAAACGGCGAGCAGCCGTTCTACATCGGCCTGGCGCGCTTTACCGACGCCTATGTGGAGGAGCTTCGGGACGTGCTCGCGGACGTCCTGGGCGAGGCGCGCCCCGACCCCCAGGTCATCGAGGACAAGATGCGCCAGGTGACCAAACGCAAACCCCTGCCGCCGTCCGAGGCCATGGCGGGCGCCTGACGCCCCCGGGCGGTGGCCCGCACCCCGGACGAGACCAACCGGGAGGGAGGAGGCGGCCATGCTCGGCAGACTGCTCGGCAGAAACCAGGGGGCCGAAGCCCCCGAGGAACCCGCGGAGGAAATCCGCGAGAGCGTCGTCAACTGGTTCACGGTGCCGGAGATCGACGGCGACCGGTGTGTCCACGCGGCGACGGAAATGGCCAGCTGCCGAATGTGTGTCGAGGCGTGCCCGCGTGGCGCCTGGCTGCTGGACGAGGACTCCCTGAACCTGGACCAGGGCGCCTGTGACGGCTGCGGCATCTGCGTGCCGGCCTGTCCGGAAGGCGCCATCCGCATGGACCATGCCATGGCGCTGCGGGCGGGGGGCGATGCCACCTTCGGCTTCGTCGCCTGCGAGCGGGCCGCCACGGTGCAGGGCGAGGGCGTCCTGCCGTGCCTGCACGCCCTGGACCTGCGCCAGGTGCTGGCCGCCTACGACCAGCACGGCCTGCGCGAGGTCACGGCCGCACGCGGCGATTGCGCCGCCTGCCCGCGCGGCGACACCCTGACCTTCCAGCGGACCATGTCGGCCGTGAACGGCATGCTGGAGGCGCACGGCCTGCCGGGGCTGCGCATGCGGGAGGTGAACGGTACCGACTGGATGCGCCGCCGCGACAAGCATGCCCAGCCGCCGGCCGGGCCGGCGGTGGGGCGGCGCGACGTCCTGCGCCACGCCCTGGGCGAGGCCATGGAGGAGGGTCTGCGCCGGCTGGACGGTGGCGGCGGCCAGGAGGCCCCGGTCCTGCCGCCGGCGGCCCTGGTGCGGGGCCTGCGGCCCGACGGACCGCACCCCTGGGTGCCCGGCATCGACGCCGGGACGTGCGAGGGCTGCGACGCCTGTGCCCGCATCTGCCCGCACGACGCCATCCAGGTGACGGAGACGGAAGCCGGCGTCGCCTATCGCGTCAAGCCGGTGAACTGCACGGGCTGCGGCCTGTGCCAGGATCTCTGCCGGCACGACGCCATTCGGCTGGACCGCTGGACGGCGCCCACGGCCGTGGAGGTGCCCCTGGAGCGGGCGCGTTGCCGCAAGTGTGGCGTCTGGTACCACTACCCCAAGGCGCGTGCGGAAGACGAAGGCATGGGGGGCCAGTGCGGCGTCTGCCGCCGAAAGAATCCCAACACCAAACTCTTTCAGGTTCATGCGTGACGGCGCGGGGCCAGGGGTGTGACGGCGCGCTTTGTGCGTGCCGCCCCGGTGCCCTACAATGGGGCCGACTCGTGCGGCAAAGAACGCGGAGACGGCCCATGCGCACCCTGTTCCCCGCCCTCCTGGCGCTGGCCCTGGCGGGCGCGGCGCGGTCCGCCGGCGCCGAGCCCCTGGAGATTCCCGTCGACCAGGGGGAGCTGATCCATCTGGAGGCGCCGGCCAACCAGGTCGCCGTCAGCGAGCCCGGGATCGCCGACGTCAAGGTCCTGGGGAGCCGGGCGGTGCTGGTCATGGCCCACGCCCTCGGCCGCACGGACCTTGTGGTGCTGGACCGCCAGGGCGACGAACTGGTGAACCGCACCGTCGAGGTGGTCCTGGAGGCGGACATGCCTACGGTCAACGTGATCCGGGGCGGTCGCCAGGGGCTGAGTGACACGGTTCTGTGGTGCACCCCGCGCTGCGGCACGCCGTCGGACCAACAGGAGCAGGGCGGATGACCGGCGCCGGCATGGGGCTTACCGCGGCCGTCCTCGCGGCCTTCCTGGTGGTTCAGCCGGCGGCCGCGCAACAGGATGAGACGGGCGGGGAAGAGACCGGTAACGGCGCGGCATCGGAAACGGCCCGCGAGTCCGGCGGGCGGCCCGGGGTGGCGGCCCTGAAGACGCGCGCCGCCACGGGGGATCGGGAAGCGGCGTGGAAGGCCCTCAAGGCGTTGCGCCAACGCGCCCGCAACGGCAACACGGATGCGGCCATGGCCCTGGGGGCGCTGTATGAAACCGGCGCCCCCGCCGGCGTCTCGGCGAACGCGGCGCAGGCCTTCGACTGGTACCAACGCGCCGGCGAGGCGGACCGGGGGCGGGCCCAGCTCAAGGTGGCCCGCATGGCGCGCAACGGGGAGGGCGTCGCCATGGACAGCGCCCTGGCCCGCGAGTGGTTCGGCCGCGCCGCGCGCAACGACGTGCCGGCGGCCATGGCGGCGTACGGCATCATGCTTCTGGACGGCACGGGCGGGCCGCAGCAGTTCCACGAGGCGACGCAATGGCTTGTCCGCGCGGCGAACCGCGGCCGCGGCGGGGCGCAGGCGCGGCTGGACACCCTCTACTGGCAAGGGACGTACGATTTCCGGGAGGCCATGCTTCCCGAAGCGGGGCGCGCCACGGGGGCGGCGGCCGGCCGGCTGCGCGACAACCTGGACTACCTCCTGGCCCCTTTCGCCGATCCGGACAAACAGGGGGTGCGGCTGACATGGAAAGGCGACCGGGTCGTCGCCCCGGCGCCGGGCCGGGAGGGCTGGCTCATGGCCATCCTGCCGCTGGCCACCCTGCGCCCCGCCGGCGAGGACGCGGCCGGGCCGAAAATCCGCCTGGGCACCCTGCGGCTGTTCGCCCGGGAAAAACGCCTCGGGGTCTACGCGGTGCGGCTGGCCGTGCCCCACAAGTGGCGGCTGCTTGACCGTCACGGCGAACGCATCAGCACCCTGACCGTGGCCGACCAGATGCTGCGGGGCACCTTTTCGCTGCCGCTTTCCACCTTCACCCATCTCGATGCCCGGGTGAAGGACGCCGCCCTCCGCTGGAACGGCGGGGCGTGGCATGCCCGGGCGGGCACGGCCGGCATCACCCACGACCTGGTCGAGGGCGAGTCCGATCGCTGGAGCGGGCGCATGCGGTGGCGCTTCCGGGACGTTGCCGTGGCGAGCGGATCGCCCCGGCCGTGGCGGGTGCGCATCGGGCGCCTGGAAAGGACCCTGGCCGTGACGGACCTGCGGCTCGGGTTCTACAGCCGCCTGCTCCGCGTGCTGGGGGTCGATCAGCGCACCGGGGGACTGGATCGTGAGCGCTTCCTGGCCGGCACCCGGCTGTTGCCGGAGACACTGCCCACCCCGATGCGCGCCTTCGGCCTGGACTATAGCGCCGCGGACATCCGCCTGCGGCCGTCGGGCAAGACCGGGGCGGAAGCCGGGATCATCGAGGAAATCCACCTGAACCTGGGCGGCGGCGGCCTGGAAACGGATGACGCCCGGCTGTCCGCCGGCCTGTCCCTGACGCGCGGCCGCCTTCCCGAAAACCTCGACCTGCCCGACCGCCTGCGGGCCGTCTATCCCAAGCGGCTGGAGGCGACGGCGGCGGCCGTGGACGTGCCGGCACGGAAGCTGCTGGATTCCGCCCTGGAGGCCTTCATGGGCGCCCTGGAAGCCGCCGGCGAAGAAGCGCGCGATGCCGGCGACGCCGGGACCGACCGCATCATGCCGGCCGTGGAGACCTTCACGGACACGGTGCGCGATGCCCTGGACGAGGGGGGCAGCACCGTGGCCCTTGAAACGGTGCGCCTGGACGCGGGGGCCACGACGGCCGAGGTGCGCGGCACGGTGCGTCCCGACCGCGACGCCGCCTACGGCGTCACGGCCGAGCTTACCCTGCGTCTCAAGGGCGCGGATGCCCTGCGGCGGGCCCTGGCGGGGGGTGCCGGGGCGGAAGCGCCGGGCTGGCTGAGCAAAGAAATGGAAGCGTGGCGGGCCAAATACGGCAAGCCGGACTCCGGCGGAGAATCGGGGCCCGCCGGCGGCAGTCCCGCCGCCGTGCGCGCGGCCTTCGACCGGCTGCGGGATGTGGGCCGGGCCGTGCTGGCGCCGGACGGCACGCGCTGGGTGGAATACACCATCGCCCTGCGCGCCGACGGCGCCGTGCGCGTCAACGACCGGCCCGTGGCGGCGCTGCGCGCGGACATCACCACCCTGCGGGAGCAGACGCCGCTGCCGCCCCTGAGCATCGAGGAAGGGGGATGGGCGCCGGTGGAAACGGGCGGGTCGTGATCGCGTTTTCCGGTCCCGTCCGGAAAACGCGCTA
>CAJXLG010000202.1 GCA_913055885.1 uncultured Rhodospirillales bacterium | reverse complement strand
GGCACGCCGGGCATCGCCGTGACGGCCTGGCGCCTGGGGCCCGACGAGGGCCGCCGCGAGTTCCTGGAGCGCACGTGGGACGGCGCCGACAAGGCGGACGCCGACGGCCTGAAACCCCTGCTGGAAAAGGCGGCGGCCACCATCGCCGGGCGCATCGAGGCGCGCTGGAAGAAACAGAACCTGCTCCAGTTCGGCCAGGAGCGCACCCTGTGGGCCCTGGTGCCCGTGCCCGGGGGGCTCCGGGACTGGCTCGCCGTGCGCCGGGGCCTGCGCGACGCGGCCCCCGTGCGCCGGCTGGAGCTGGCCTCCCTGACGCGCCGCGACGCCCTGGTGGCGGTGCATTTCGTGGGCGACGAGGACCAGTTGCGCACGGCGCTGGGCCAGCACGATCTGGTCCTGCGCTGGGACGTGGACGGCTGGGTGATCCACCGCGCCGGCGCCGACGTGGGGCTGGGCGGCAACGGCAGCGGCAACGGTAACAGCAACGGTAACGGCAAGAGCAACGGCAAGGACGGCGGCAAGGCGGCGGAGGACGGGTGACGCTTCCCAACATCGTTTCCCTGGTCCGGCTGCTGGCGGTGCCGGCCGTGGTGTGGCTGGTGCTCAAGGGGCACTTTGCCGCCGGCTTCTGGGGCTTCGCCGCCGTGGCCCTGACGGATGCCCTGGACGGCATCCTGGCCCGCACCCTCAAGGCGCACACCGCCCTGGGGGCCATGCTGGACCCCCTGGCGGACAAGGCGCTCCTGGTGAGCCTCTACGTCACCCTGGGGGCGCTGGGCCTGGTGCCGGTGTGGCTGCCCCTCCTGGTGGTGGCGCGTGACGTGCTTCTCATCGGCGGCGTCGTGGTGTCCCATCTCATGTGGGGGCCGGGCGGCGAGATCCGGCCGCTGTTCGTCAGCAAGCTCAACACGACGCTGCAGGCCGTGCTGGTCGGCGTGGTGCTGGCGCGCGAGGGGCTGGCCCTGCCGCTGGACGGCGTGGTAGCCGTGGGCACCCTGGCGGTGGGGGCCACCACCCTCGTCTCCGGGCTTTGGTACGTCGTCCGATGGGTTCTGGAACTGGAGCGGGAGGCGTGATGACGACGCTGTCACCCCGCCGGGCCGGGCAGATCTGGCTCGGCGTGCTCGTTGTCTTCCTGGGGGTGGTGTATCTGCTGCGCGCCATCCTGACGCCCTTCGTCGCCGGCATGGCGGTGGCCTATTTCCTGGACCCCGTGGCCGACTGGCTGGAGGCGAAGGGGCTGTCGCGCACCCTGGCCACGGTGGTGATCACGCTGGGATTCCTGGTGATCCTGCTCGCCCTGGTGGCGCTGCTGGTGCCCGTTCTCCAGGGGCAGATCGCCGCCTTCGTCAAGAACGTGCCGGGCTATATCGACGCGCTGCGCCAGCACCTGGGGCCGCTGTTCAGGCACCTGGAGGAGCGGCTGTCCATCGAGGGCCTGAAGAAGATGTCGGAAAGCGCCGGCCTGTCCGCGGGTCAGCTCATGGGCTGGGTGACGGGCGCCGTGGGCGGCCTGTGGAGCGGCGGCCTGGTGGTGGCGAATCTGGTGGGACTCGTCTTCATCACGCCCGTGGTGGCCTTCTATCTGCTGCGCGACTGGGACTTCGTGGTGGCCAAGGTGGATTCTTACGTGCCCGTGCAGCACCGCGAGACGGTGCGCCAGCTCGCCCGCGACGTGGACAACATCCTGGCCGGCTTCGTGCGCGGCCAGGCCACGGTGTGTCTGCTGCTGGGCATCTTCTACGCCACCGGCCTGACGCTGGCGGGCCTGGAGTTCGGCCTGGTGGTGGGGCTGGCCGCCGGGCTCATCTCCTTCGTGCCCTACCTGGGCAGCATCTCCGGCTTCGTGGTGAGCGTGGGGCTGGCCCTGGCGCAGTCGTCGGACCTGTGGTGGGTGCTGCTGGTGGCGGTGATCTTCGGCGTCGGACAGGCCATCGAGGGCAACTTCCTCACCCCCGCGCTGGTGGGGGACAAGGTGCGCCTGCATCCCGTGTGGGTGATCTTCGCCCTGCTGGCGGGCGGCGCCCTGTTCGGCTTCGTGGGTGTGCTCCTGGCCGTGCCCGTGGCCGCCGTGGTGGGCGTCATGGTGCGCTTCCTGCTCCAGACCTACCGCGAGAGCAGCCTCTACATGGGCGACGAGACGGCCGTGGACGACGAAACGCCCTCATGAGCGAGCCGCGCCAGCTTCCCCTGGCCCTGGACCAGCGGCCGGCCCTGGGGCGCGAGGCCCTGGCCGTGGGCGCCTGCAACGCCGAGGCCGTGGCGTGGATCGATGCCTGGCCGGCGTGGCCGGCGCCGGCGGTGGTGGTGCACGGACCCGCCGGCGGCGGCAAGACCCACCTGGTGCACGCCTTCGCCGAAAAGAGCGGCGCCGCCGTGATGACGGGCGCGCGCCTCGCGGAGGCCGACGCGCCGGCCCTGGCGGCGGCGGGCGCCGTGGCCGTGGACGATGCCGACGGTGTCGCCGGCACGGCGGGGGAGCAGCCGCTCCTGCACCTCTACAACCTGATGAACGAACAGGGTGGCGCCCTCTTCCTGACGGCCCGGACACCCGTGCGCGACTGGCCGCTGCGCCTGCCCGACCTGGCGTCGCGCCTGCGCGCCGCCCCCACGGCGGCCATCACCCTGCCCGACGACGCCCTCTTCGCCGCGGTGCTCCAGAAGCTCTTCGCCGACCGCCAGCTCGACCCCGGCGAAGCGGTGATCAACTACCTGCTCACCCACATGGAGCGCTCCTTCGCCGCCGCCCGGAACCTCGTGGCGGCGGCCGACCGCCGCGCCCTGGCGGAGCGCAAGGGCATCACCGTGCCGCTGGTGCGCGGGGTGCTGGAAGCGGGGCCGCCCGCTACAGATCCTTCGGCCGGGTGAAGCCGGCGCCGAACCTTTTGTTGACATCGCAAATTGTTGACACGGCAAAGGCCTGAAAGGCCGGCCCCGCTGCTCTGTCCGAGTGTGCCAAAAGCGCCAACGGCTCGACTCCTACGGCTATTTGCAGAATCGTTTCTGCGACCACCCTTTGACCAAGGCACACTTCAGGTTACCCTCCCGCAGGCCAACATCGGGACGCGCAGCCGGGGGGCAGCCCTCCATTCGTGACTCATCAGAACCGCCGTCAACCGGGAACGAGCCAATGGCAAGTGACCAACCGCAACAGCAAGCGTTCCGGCCTCGGGCTCGGATGCTCGTCCTTCTTGGAGAACAACTAATCCGGGATGCTGGCATTGCGGTCTTCGAGCTCGTCAAAAACGCGTATGATGCCGATGCCGAGAACGTCGAACTGACGCTCGATAATGTAGATAACGAGGAAGGGAGCATAACGGTCACGGATGACGGGTACGGGATGGGTTGGGACGTGGTCACCCACGTCTGGCTCGAACCGGGAACGGATTATCGCGAAAAGCAAAAACAGCAACTGCAAAGAACCCCAAGGTTCAATCGCCTGCCAATGGGCGAAAAAGGGGTCGGCCGCTTTGCGGCTCACCGCCTCGGGAAAGAAATAGAACTCATTACACGTGCTGAAAACCAGGATGAAATTGTCATTAATATCGATTGGGACCGATTCGAAAGCGGGAAATATCTGGCTGATACGCCGGTCTATATTGAAACCAGAACTCCGACAGTTTTCGACAAAGGAAAAACAGGAACGAAAATCGTTATCCGGCGGCTTCGCCAGGTATGGGACCGCGGAATGGTCCGGAACCTCTACAGGACAGTGACATCGATTGCGTCCCCCTTCCGGTCTCCGGGCGATTTCAAAACTGATTTTAAAATCCAGCCGAAGCGCCTGAGCAAGTGGCTCGACGGGCTTATCAGTATCGAAAATGTCCTTGAAATGGCTCCCCATTATGCCACGTGTCTGATAACAGACGACCGAATTAATTACGATTATTTCTTCGAACCTCCTTTCGGGATGGAACGGGTAAAAGGAAGGGAGGTTAGAGAAAAGGAAATAGAAATTGATCACATTTTAAAAAATTATAAAAAAGAGGTTCGAGATTCCATTGGTGATTTCATGTTCGATGTGCGGATATTTGACCTTGATCCTACTGTTTTGGAGTTCAATGTCAGCGACAAAAAGGGTTTAAAGGATTTCATGCGCCAAAATGGGGGGGTAAGGGTCTACCGTGACGGCATGCGGGTCTTTGACTACGGGGAGCCGGGGAATGACTGGCTGGAGCTCGGAACGCGTCGGGTCAACACCCCAACGAGAACAGTATCGAACAACCAGATAATAGGGGCGATACAGCTGGACGGCGCGACCAGCGGCGGGCTAGTCGAGAAAACGAATAGAGAGGGGTTCGTCGAGAACGCAGCGTATAATCTTTTCAAAGAACTTTCCCAGTTTGCTCTCGGTCAAATTGAAATGGAAAGAAATATAGATAAAGAAAATATAAGGATTAATTACAGCAGAGAAAAAATAAAAGAACCGGTTGTTGACGATGCGGCCGAATTGCGGCAGGCGCTGAAGCAGCGCGAACTCGAAGACGCGCTGGGTCACTACGTTGACCGCATCGAACGGCAATTCCGGGACACGCGGGACCGCCTCCTCACGGCCGCCGGTTCCGGGTTGACCATGAGTGTTGTCATCCACGAGGTCCAGAAAGGTATCCATGGTCTCAAGGATTCGGTAAACCGAAACAGCGATATCGACGAAATAGCTCGATATGCCGAGCATCTTTCAGAGCTCGTGGAAGGGCTGACGTACCTTACCCGGAAGTCCGGAAAACGGAAAACCTGGGCGAGCGAACTCATAAAACACGCCATCTTCAACATTGGGTACCGGCTGAGGGCTCACGGCATAACATGCCTGAACGGCGTGACCGACGGCGATCCGGATTTCCAAATTCGATGCACGCGCCGGCTGATAGTCTCAACCTTGATGAACCTTATCGATAACGCTATATTCTGGATCGAGACTACGGGAGGGAGTTCGAAGGTCATATATGTGGGAACGACACATGACCTGGGACCGGGTCCTGCTCTTGTCGTGGCCGACAGCGGGCCGGGCTTCCGGGACGCGCCCGAGTACATGGTCGATGCGTTCATGACAAGAAAGCCCGATGGAATGGGGCTTGGGCTTCA
>CAJXLG010000201.1 GCA_913055885.1 uncultured Rhodospirillales bacterium | reverse complement strand
AGGGCGCGGGCGGTCGCGGGCATCGTGTTTCGAGGCTTTTCCTGACGGAAAAGCACCTCAACACGACGAGGCGAAGCCTCGAAACAGGACGCGGCTACCGCGTGCCTGCCCCGCGCCTGCGAGGCGGCATTTCCTGCCCCTGCGGCCGCTGTCGCACGGACACCGGCCGTTGCGACCCACCTTTTCGCGGGAGGCGGGCGCCTCCGGGGCGCTCGCCGCACGGGCCGGGCGGGCCAGGGCGTGCTGCTACCCGACCCTGGCGCGGATGCGCTTCCGCGACGCCAGGGGCAACGGCCCCTCCGGCACTGGTTTCCCTGGCCGAAAACGCGACGCGAACCTGCCACGTGCGGGCCTGGATCGCCGCCCTTGTCCACCGGCCCCGCTTATCGGAAAATGCTACCGATAAGAGAGTTGCCGGGATCGTTGACGCGGGATAAAGGATGACACCGACGCAGCTCGACCTGTTCGCGGAGGCGCCCTTCGCCGACGCCGATACGGCAACACCAGGCCGTGGTGAGGAGGCGACAGCGCCCGACGCCCTGTCGGACGAGGCGCTGGTCGCGGCGCTGCCCGATGCGACGCTGGGGCGCGCGGAAGCCCTGGCCCGCGAGGCGGCCGATCGCGGCCTGGCTGACGCCGTGCCCGCCCTCGACGCCCTGTGCCGGCGTTTCGCGGGGTTCGGCCGGGAAAGCGCCGTGCGCGAACAGCGGGCGGCCCTTGAGGCGCTGTCCGGTCTGGACAGCCGACACGCCGCCGAGGCGGTGGGCCGACTCATCACGGACGGCATCATCGAGGGACCGACCCTGCCGTCCGCCCTGGCGGCCGCCGCGAGTCTCGGGGCCCGGCTGCCAACCGCGATCCTGGAAGCGGGCCTCACGCACGAGGACGCCGAGGCGCGTGCCGCGGCCTGCCGATGCACGGGCCACGAACCGATGCTGGTGCCCCTGCTGCACGAGCGCTTGTGGGACGCCACGCCGTGGGTAGCCGTCGCCGCCGCCTGTGCCCTGGGCCGCATGGGGCATCCGGACGCGGGGCCGCTTCTATCGCGCTGCCTGCGTGAAGCGCCCTCGGCGGAAGTGATCGAGGCGGCCGGCGCCATTGCCGACGAGGACATGGTGATCCGTCTGGGCCGGCTGGCCGGGGAAGCACCGGCATGGCGCCCCGCCGTCCTGGCGGTGCTGGAGACCCTGGATCATCCGCGGGCGGCGCAGATCCTGCAACGTTTTGCGGAAAATGAAGACGCCGCCGGCTGAGGTGTTTCGCCCAGGGCGCAGTCCCGGAACCCGGCCCGGCAACGCGGAACCATCCGTCACGGCTGTCGTGTTTCGAGGCTTTTCCTGACGGAAAAGCACCTCAACACGACGAGGGGGAGACCTGAAACCGCCGGCCGCGTCATGTTGAGGTGCTTCGCCGGAGGCGAAGCCTCGAAACAGGACGCGGCCGAGACGTCCCCGTTCACACCCCCGCTTCATCCCCCTCGACCCGCGGCGCGGCTTCCGCGTCTTCCGGCCGCCGCGCGCGCTCCGGCGGCAGGTGGATGGTGGCCGTGGTGCCCTCGCCGGGCGCGCTTTCCAGGTCCAGGCTGCCGCCGTGGTATTCCATGAGGGCCGTGGAGAGGGGCACGCCCAGGCCCGTGCCCTCGTACTTGCGGCCCAGCCGGCTGTCCACCTGGGCGAAGGGTTCCTTGGCCTTGGCGATGTCCTCGTCGCTCATGCCGATGCCGGAATCGCGCACGGCGATGGCGATCCCGCTTGTCAGGTCGCCCCACGCCCGGACGTAAACGTCGCCGTTTTCCTCGGTGAACTTCACGGCGTTGGACAGCAGGTTCAGAAGCACCTGCTTGAGCCGCACGGGGTCGGCGTGGACGGCCGGCAGCTCCTCCGGCACGTCCATGTTCATGACGATGTTCTCGGCGTCGGCGCGGCTGCTCCCCAGCCGCACGGAGGATTCGATCAGCGGCTTGAGGGCCAGCACCTCCTCCTGAAGCTCGATGCGCCCGGCCTCGGCCTTGGACATGTCCAGGATCTCGTTGATGACGTTGAGGAGGTGCTTGCCGCTGTCGTGGATGTCGTTGAGGTACGCCTTGTAGGTCTCGTTGCCCAGCGGCCCGAACAGCTCGTGGGTCATGGTTTCCGAGAAGCCGATGATGGCGTTCAGCGGCGTGCGCAGCTCGTGACTCACCGAGGCCAGGAAGGCCGCCTTGGCCTGGTTGCCGCGTTCCGCCTCCTCCTTGGCATGGCGCAGCTTGTCCTCCGTGCGCTTGCGCTCCGTGACGTCCGTGTAGGTGTTGAGCAGGCCGCCGTCGGGCATGGCCTTGCGCCGGATCTCCAGCACCGTGCCGTCGTGCAGGACGCGCTCCTGCGGCGTGGGGTCGGCGGCGCGCGCCTCGGCCAGGCGCTGGTCGATGACCGTCGCCTTGTCGCCTTCCCCCGTGTCGCCGCGTTCCGCCATGTGGGCCACCAGGTCGCGGTAGGCGGTGCCCGGCTCCGTGAGGGAGGCCGGCAGGCGGAACATGGCCTGGGTGGCGTTGTTGAGGGCCACCAGCCGCAGGTCGCGGTCGTAGAGGGCAATGCCCTGGGGCATGTTGTCGATGATCTCCTGCAGGAGCGCCGACTGCCGGGCGATCTTCTCCTCGCGCGACTTGAGGCCGGTGATGTCCGTGTAGCTCTCCACGGTATGGCCGTCGGTGGTGCGATAGATGCCCGCCATGACCCAGCGGCCGTCGGCAAGCCGCATCTCGCGTCGCTGGCCCTCGGGTCGGGCGTGCTCGGCGAGGCGCGCGGCGATCCAGCCGTCGGGATCGTCCACCGCCTCGGGGATGCGGCCGCTGTCGGCGAGGGCGCGCAGGAAACCGGCGTAGGACACCCCCTCCTCCAGCGGCATCACCTCGGGCGGGCAGATGGCCTGGATGTTGGCGTTCCACACCACCAGCCGGTCGTTCTCGTCCCACAGGACGAAGGCCTCGGTGGTGGCCTCCAGGGCGGCCATGAGCCGGTTCTGGGCGCGCTCGGCGGCATAGCGCGCCTCCATCTCGGCGGTGATGTCGGCGCTGGTGCCGCGATAGCCCAGGAAGTGGCCGTGCCTGTCGTACACCGGCTTGCCGCTCATCTTCAGGTCGCGCACCGTCCCGTCGGGCAGGCGCAGGCGGAAGCTGAAGTCGCGGAAGGCCTCGCCGCGCTCCAGCCGCGCCAGGAGATGGGTCCACTGCGCCGGGTCCTCGGAGATTTCCGCCAGGTCGGCCATGGTGCGGCCGATGAAGAAGGCCGTGCGCACCCCGAGCACCTGCTGCACCCGGGCCGAGACGAAGGTGAAGTGGCCGTCCTGGTCCGTCTCCCAGAACCAGTCGGAAGCCGCCTCGGCCAGGTCGCGGAAGCGCTGCTCGCTGGCGACGAGCGCTTCCTCGGCCCGCTTGCGCTCCGTCAGGTCGCGCACCACCCCGATGAAGAGGGTGCGCCCCTCCCATTCCATCTCCGTGATGAAGATCTCCCCCGGGAAGTGGGCCCCGTCCCGGCGCCGGCCGGTGACCTCGCGCGCCTGGCCCACGGCGTCGGAGCGGCCCGTGCGCATGTACTCGGCGATATAGGCGGCGTGCTCCTCGCCCACGCTGTCCGGCATGAGGATGGAGACGGGCCGGCCTTCCGCCTCCCCCTTGTTGTAGCCGAACAGGGAACAGGCCGCGGCGTTGAAGGAGCGGATGGTGCCGTCGGGCGTCATGGTGATGATGGCGTCCGCCACCGTGTCCATGATGGCCTTCAGCCGGCGCTCGCGTTCCTCCAGCGCCTCCTCCACCCGCTTGCGCTCCGTGATGTCCGTGTGGATGGAGACCACACCGCCGTCGGGGGTGCGCGCCTCGCGCGTGATGAGCCAGCGGCCGTCGGCGAGCTGCTGCTCGAAGGCGCCGCCGGGGGCGCGGTGGCTTTCCAGGCGCGCCGCCACCCAGCCCTCGACGTCGCGGTTGGCGCCCACGAAGACGCCGCGCTCGGCGGCCGCCCGCGCCAGATCCCGGAACCGCGTGCCGCGCACGATGACGTCGTCCAGCGGCGCCATGAGCTCGCGGTATTTCTGATTGCACAGCACCAGATGGTCGTCCGGATCGAACAGGACGAATCCGTCGCTGATGCTCTCCACGGCGCCCAGGAAGCGGTTGTTGGCCGTGGCCGCCCGCTGGCGGGCCCGTTCCGCCGCCACCGTCTCGTGCTGCTGCACCATCACCAGGAGCCCCACCGCGGCCAGCATGTCCACGGCCTGGCTGCCCAGGAAGACGGCGGGCAGCAGCCCGGGCACCGCGTGCCCCACGGGCGCCGCCAGGGCATGCAGCGCCATGAGTCCCAGCGCCAGGGTCCCGAGGCCGCGCCCCTCGCCCACGGCGCCGCGCCGCGCGACCAGCCAGGCCGCGCGCGCCAGGGGGACGGCGGCGACGACGAACACGGGCACGTCGGCCAGGGCCAGACTGTCGCTCAGGATGGGCGCGGCGATGGCCCACAGCACCACGGCCCCGGTGCCCAGCACCACCTGCGACAGCGGCACGGGCCGGCGCAGGAAGACGATGACGCCGGCCAGCAGCAGCAGGGCCCCCGCCAGGTGCGCCCCCTCGGCCACCGCCAGGCGCAGCCAGTCGGGCAGCGCGTCGGGCGCCATCAGCACCACATGGGCCCCGGCGCGCGCGGCGAAGGCCGCGGCCCACAGCCGCAGGGCCGTCCGCCCGGTTCCCAGGAACCCGGCGTAGGCGAGCGCCAGGGCGAGCACCACGGGGGCCACGACGGCCCCCACCACGGCGGACTGGAACGGAACGTACAAACTGCCCCCCGGATCATGCCCGTGAACACCACCGCCCGGCCCGGCGGCGGGAAGCGCATTCTAGGAATCCCGTGCCGGTGGTGCAAACCGCTTTGCGCCTGGGATCTCCCCACTTTTTCGTAGAGGCAACTACCGCGCTTGTACGTCGCCTTTCGAGGCCATGCCTGACAGCATGGACACCTCAAGACGACAATCATGTGGAAAATTTGTTTAATAGTTCGTCATCCTTGTCTGTGTCGGGTGTGGTATAGGAGGAGATGAGCGGGCGGGAGCCCGAGTCATCCTTGGTGCGAACACCGTA
>CAJXLG010000200.1 GCA_913055885.1 uncultured Rhodospirillales bacterium | reverse complement strand
TGGGTAGTGGCCCTGGCGGTCATGCCCTGGCTGCGTCCCACCACGGTCACGGCGGTGGCCGACCGGCTGCGCGCCGGCGCGGAGCTGGTCCGGCCCGTGACGGGGGACGACCCCGGCCACCCGGTGGGCTTCGCCGCCGCCTTCGGCCCGCGGCTGCGGGCGCTCGACGGCGACACGGGCGGCCGCCCCATCCTGCGGGCCGAGGCGGGGCGGGTTGTCCCGGTGCCGGTGACCGATCCCGGCATCCACGCCGACGTGGACCGCCCGGACGACCTGCCGGATGGGGCCTGAAACGTTTCGTCGCTTGCGCCCGGAGCCGGCGGACGGCAGGCTATATGAGGACAAGCTCAACCGGGAACGAGGGGTTCATTGATGAAACGATTCGTCGCTTCCACGGCCGCGGCGCTGGGCGCCGCCGCCCTGATCGCCGCCGCGCCCGCCGGCGCGGAAACCGGTGAAGAACAGCCCATGGTGGTGAAGAACGCCTGGGCGCGCGCCACGCCGGCCAGCGCGCGCGCCGGGGCCGCCTTCATGACCCTGAAGAACACGGGCGACAAGGCCGACAAGGTGGTCGCCGCCGACGCCGACGTCTCCAGGGTCGTGGAGCTGCATACCCACAAGAAGGTGGACGGCGTCATGAAGATGCGGCAGATCCCGGACATCCCCGTGCCCGCCGGCAAGGCGGTGCGCCTGCAGCCGGGCGGCCTGCACATCATGTTCATCGACCTCAAGGCGCCGCTCAAGAAGGGGGAGACCTTCCCGCTCACGCTCGACTTCGCCCGCGCCGGCGAGGTGACGGTCACGGTGCACGTCAAGGCGGCGGGCGCCATGGGCGGCGGCATGGACCACGACGGGGACTCCGGCGCCCGGTGACGCGGCGCCCCGTCCCGCCCGCGATTGACAGGCGGGCGGGACGGGCGCACCGTCCTTTCCGATGCTTACGATTCATGCCACCAGCGTGGCCCTCGACGACGACGGGGTGCTGTTGAGCGGGCCGCCCGGCTCGGGCAAGTCCGACCTGGCCCTGCGCCTCATGGACGCCGGCGCCAGCCTGGTGGCCGACGACTACACCCGGCTCAGCGAAGGGGACGGCGCCCTGCACGCGGCGCCCCCGGACAACATCGCCGGGCTCATGGAGGTGCGCGGCCTGGGCGTGGTGCGTCAGCCCTACCGTGCGTCGGTGCCCGTCCGCCTGCTCGTCACCATGGCGCCGGCCCACGCCATCCCGCGCCTGCCCGACCCGAGCACGGAGAGCCTCATGGACCACGACGTGCCGTCGGTGGCGATGGACGCCGCGGCGCCGTCGGCGGTGGCGCGCGTGCGGCTGGCGCTGGACATCGTAACGGGCCGGCGGGAGCGTGCCGAATGACGACCGCGACGCGCCTTGTCATGGTCACCGGGATGTCCGGCGCCGGCCGGACCACCGCCCTGCGCGCCCTGGAGGACCTGGGCTACGAGACGGTGGACAACCTGCCCCTCTCGCTGGTCCCCGCCCTGGCGCGCGGGGGCTCGGGTGCCGACGGCGCGGCGGCGGGGGGCGCCATCGCCGTGGGCGTGGATGTGCGCACGCGCGATTTCGCCGTGGAAAACCTGTTGGAGGAATACGACGGCCTGGTGGCCGATCCGCACCTGGACGTGCGGCTGTTGTTCGTCGATGCCGACAACGAGGTGCTGCGCCGGCGTTTCTCGGAGACGCGGCGGCGCCACCCCCTGGCGGTGGACCGGCCGCTGAGCGACGGTCTGGCCCTGGAGCGCCGGCTGCTCGGGCCGCTGCGCGACCGGGCCGACGTGGTGCTGGACACCACGGACCTGACGCCCGGCGGGCTGCGGCCCATGCTGGAAGGGCACTTCGGGCTGGCGACCACGCCGGCCCTGACCATCTTCCTGCTGTCCTTCGCCTACCGCCGGGGCCTGCCGCGCGAGGCGGACCTGGTGATGGACGTGCGCTTCCTGAGCAACCCGCATTACGATCCGGACCTGCAACCGCTGACGGGCCGCGACCCGGCCGTGGCCGAGCACGTGCGCCGGGACGCCGCCTTCGCGCCCTTCCTGGAGGGCTTTGCGGACTGGCTGCTGCCCCTCCTTCCGCGTTATAAAGAGGAAGGCAAGAGCTATCTGACCATCGCGTTCGGCTGCACGGGCGGACGGCACCGCTCGGTGCTGGCGGCCGAGGCCCTCGCGGACCGCCTGCGCCAAGCCCGATGGAACGTCAACCTGCGCCACCGCGAGCTGGAGGGCACTGCCACCAGTGGCTGAACAACGGATCGGGTCGCCATGATCGGGATGATTCTCGTCACCCACGGCCGCCTCGCCGAGGAGCTCATCGCCGCCCTGGAACACGTCATGGGCCCGCAGCCCAACATCACCAGCGTGTGCATCGGGCCCGAGGACGACATGGAGCAGCGCCGCCGCGACATCCTGGAAGGGGTGGGGCGCGTGGACGAGGGCGAGGGCGTCGTCCTGCTCACGGACATGTTCGGCGGCACGCCGTCCAATCTGGCCATCTCCATCATGGACCGGGCGCACGTGGAGGTCATCGCCGGGGTGAACCTGCCCATGCTCATCAAGCTCTCCAGCGTGCGGGCCACCGAGGACCTGACCCAGGCGGTGCGCGAGGCCCAGGAATCCGGGCGCAAGTACATCAACGTGGCCTCCCGCCTGCTCACCCAAGAGGAAGGGTCATGAGCGACGAGGCCCGCCGGGCCGTCACCATCACCAACCAGCGCGGCCTGCACGCCCGCGCGGCGGGCAAGTTCGTCAACCTGGCCGAGGGCTACCGGGCCGAGGTCACGGTGGCGCGCAAGGGCCAGGAAGTCTCGGGCCGCTCCATCATGGGCCTGATGATGCTGGCGGCCGGGCCGGGTTCGGACGTGGAGCTGGTCACCCGGGGCAGCGACGCGGCGGAGGCCCTGGAAGCCCTGGTGGCCCTGATCGAAAGGCGTTTCGACGAGGACGAATGACCCCGCCGACGGGTGGCACGGGCGATACGCGGACACAGGGGCGCGTCCTGGCGGGCACGCCGGTAGCCCCGGGAGTCGCCGTGGGCCCCGTGCTGTGCCACGACGACGGCGGTGTGGAGGCGCCCGCCTACCGCATTCCCGCCGGCCGCGTGGCGGCGGAGCAGACGCGCTTCCGTGAGGCCGTGCACGCGGCACGCGGCCAGATGGAAAAGCTGCGCGCCCGGGCCGAGCGCCATCCCTCGGCGGCGGCGGAACAGCTCGGCCCCCTTCTGGACGCGCATGACCACATGCTGGACGATTCCCGTCTGGTGCGCGGCGTCCTGGACCGCATCGAGGGCGACCGCGTCAACGCCGAGGCCGCGCTGGAGCGCGAGCTGGCGGCCCTGAACGAGGCCCTGGCGGCGTGCGACGATCCCTACATCGTTGGTCGCGTGGACGACGTGCGCGCCGTGGGCGAGCGCATCGCCCGCAAGCTCACGGGCACCCCCTACCGCAGCCTCGCCAACCTGCCGCGCAACACCATCATCCTGGCGCGCGAGCTGACGCCCGCCGACACCGCGCTGCTCGACCCGCGCGCCGTCAAGGGCTTCGCCACGGCGGGCGGCGGCCCGGAAAGCCACACCGCCATCATCGCCCGTGCCCTGGAACTGCCCGCCGTGGTCGGCGTGGCGGGGCTCGTGGAGGCGGGGGCCGGCGCCACCCGGGCGGTGGTGGACGGCGACACGGGCCACGTCATCCTCGACCCGGACGACGCCACCATGGCGGCCTATCGCAAGCGGCGCGCCACCTTCCTGCGCCAGCGGCGGCGGGCCGTGCAGGCCGCGCGCCGGGCCTCCGAAACCCGCGACGGCGTGCCCGTGGCGCTGCGCGCGAACGTGGAGCTGCCCGTGGAGCTTCCGCGCGTGGACCGCGCGGGCGCCGCCGGCATCGGCCTCCTGCGCACCGAGTTCCTGTTCATGAACCGCGCGGACTTTCCCGGGGAGGCAGAGCAGTACGCCGGCCTGCGGCCCATCGTGGAGGCCATGAACGGGGCGCCCGTCACCATCCGGGTCCTGGACGCCGGGGGCGAGAAGGGGGTGGCCTCGGTGCCCGACATGTGCGGCAACTGCCCCAACCCCGCCCTGGGCCTGCGCGGCATCCGGCTCCTCCTGGAACGGGAGGACCTTTTCGAGCCCCAGCTCGCCGCCATCCTGCGCGCCGCCGCGCACGGTCCCGTGCGCATCCTGCTCCCCATGGTCATGACGGCGGCGGAGATGCGCCGGGCGCGCACCATCCTGGAACGGGTGGCGGAGACCCTGCGCCGGCGCGGCGAGGCCGTGCCCGATCCCCTGCCGTCCCTGGGCGCCATGATCGAGGTGCCGGCGGCCGCCCTGGCGGCGGACGCCCTGGCCCGGGAGGCGGACTTTTTCGCCATCGGCAGCAACGACCTGACCCAGTACGCCCTGGCCATCGACCGGGGCGACGAACACGTGGCCGACCTCTACGCCCCGACGCACCCGGCGGTGCTCAGGCTCATGCAGTTCGCCGCGGAGGCCGCCTTCCGCGCCGGGATCCCCGTTTCCGTGTGCGGCGAAATGGCGGGCGACCCCCTTTACACGCCGCTGCTCGTGGGGCTGGGGCTGCGCGAGCTGTCCATGGCGGCCAGCAATCTCCCGCGCGTGAAGCAGCGCCTGCGCGCCCTGGACACGGCGACGGCCGACGACGTGGCGGCCGCAGCCATGGACAGCCTGGCCCCCGAGACCATCCACAACCTGCTGGCCCGGCACGCGCCGACGAGCGGGTAGCCCGCCATCCCCGCGCACAACAAAGGCCCGCCAGCGCCGTGCGCTGGCGGGCCCTGTGTTGGTGCGCCCGGGAGGATTCGAACCCCCAGCCTTCTGATCCGTAGTTTGAATATGATACAGCAATATCAGGGAGTTGGCTCGCATGCAAGCGTCAGAGGTTATCCAAAAAAGCGGCGCTCTCTGACGCTTTCAGAGGCCATCACGCCGTCGCCGTCGCCGGCCACCCGGCGGCGCGGTCGATGGCCTTGAGGTCGGCGACGCTGGCGGCGGCGCGTGCCTGGTCGGCGAGCGCCCCCTCGTTGTCGAAGGCGGCCTGGACATGGTCCATGGCCGCCCGCGCCAGGGCCTGCATGTCGC
>CAJXLG010000199.1 GCA_913055885.1 uncultured Rhodospirillales bacterium | reverse complement strand
GTAGGCGCTAAAGCATTTTCCGTCCAAACGGGCGCAGCCCGTTTGGACGGGCGTTCAGTCGCCACGGAGGCTCTCGCCCCTGACCGGGGCGGGGCGCGGTCGCGCCCTGAGAGCATTTTCCGATCCCGTCGGGTCGGAAACTGCTCTAAGCGCCCTACAGCGGCCGGGTTGTGGTGGCGGCCTGGATATGCGGTCCGCCGTTGCCACCCCCCGAGACATAGACCACCACCGGCACCGCCCCGGTGTTCGCCATGAGAAGGGCCTCGCCGGCGCGAGGCCGGTCCACGATGATGCTGGCGTAGCCGTTGAGATTCACCGTGCGCGGCCGCGCCGGGCGGCCGTCACCGGCCTGCACCACCTCCACCCGGGCGGGGGCGGCCGACTCCAGACGCACATGCAGGGAGGGACCGGGTGCGCGCCCGGTCACCACCCGCGTCCGGGCGCCCGGTTGCAGGAAGTACTTGTGGGTGGTCCGGGCCCCCGCCTCGCCCGTCGGCGCCGTGCGGTCCACCGCGTGCACGGCCAGGTGCGGGGCCGCCGTCCCGTCCCGGGCGACGGTCGCGTCCCGCTCGCCGGGCCCGCCCACCGCCAGCACCGCCGCCAGGGCCGCCGCGGCCGCGCCGTAGGCGGCGGCGGCCGGACGCGAGGCCAGGGCGCGCCGCACGCGGGCGGATCGGCGATCGCGCGCGATGCCGGGCGTCGCGGGCGTCGCGGGCGCCGGCCGTTCCGGTTGCGCCGCCGCCGTTCCCTCGGCGACCCCCTGGAGGCCTTCCTCCACCCGCGCCATGCGGCCCATGAGGGCGGCGCCCTCGGCCCCCGCGTCGCCCATCCGGGCGAAGAGGGCGCGCATTTCCGCGCGGTCCAGGTCGCCGTCCAGGGCACGGCTCAAAAGCTCTTCCGTCGTCTCGTCCACCATCGGGTCTTTCCGTCCCACGGGTCTCCTGTCTGGGTAACGGGCGCCGGGGGACGGGTTTGCCGCGGGCTCACGCCCCGTCGGGCGCCACCGCCCGGCGCAGGGCCCGGCGCGCCCGCAGCACCCGGTTCTTCATGGTGTTGGTGGGGATGCCGGCGACACCCGCCGCCTGGTCATAGGGCAGGCCCTCCAGCACCACGAGCACAATGGCCTCGCGCAGTTCCGGGGCGAGGTCCTGCATGGCACGATCCACCGCCGCCACCAGGCGACGGGATTCCACGCTGCGCGCCGTGTCCACGGAGGGGTCCGTGTCGGGCACGCTGTCCAGGATCTCGCCCCCGTCGGTGTCCTGGTGGCGCCTGGCATCGCGGTTGTGGTGGTTGCGGATCCGGTTGAGGGCGATGCCCAGCACCCAGGTGGAGAGCCGCGCGCTGCCGCGATAGCGCGACAGGCCGCGAAAGGCCTCGGCCAGGGCTTCCTGGGTGAGGTCCTCGGCGGTCTCCGGCTCGCCCACCTGGCGCAGGACGAAGCGGTAGACGCGCGGCCGCAGGTCCGCCACCGCCGCCGCCAGGTCCCCGGCGCCCTCCTCCGTCATGACACGGCCCTACTCGGCGGCGATCCGGCATTGCAGGGCGGCGGCATCGCCGGTGACGCGCACGCGGCGCCCGTCGGGCACGCCGACGCGGCATTCCGCCGTCCAGCCCGGATCGCCGCCGGCCTGTTCCACGGGCTCGTAGCCGGTGACGATCCGCAGATCGGTGGTGCCGTCGGCGGCGCGACACGCCCTGCCCGCCGCGCAACACACCGATTCGCCGGCGGCGACGTTGTCCTTGAACCGGGCATCCAGGGCCTGGACGTGGACGCCGGCCGAGCCGGCGTTCTCCAGGCACCAGGCGCGGGCGCCGGATGCCGCCATGAGCCCCAGGGCAACCGCCACCAGGACGGCACCGATGCGATACGCCATGCGGGTCGCCTCCCCTTGGCCGGCCCCTCTGCCTTCCGCCGGGAGTCTTCCCGCCAGCGCCGGCGGGGTCAAGCGACGCGGCGACCGCCCGCCAGCAGGGAGAGCAGGAAAAGCGCCGTGGCCACCACGACGATGGAGGGGCCCGCCGGCGTGTCCCACACCAGGGAGGCCCCCAGGCCGCCGGCCACGCTCACGGCGCCCACGCCGGCGGCCCCCAGGGCGGCGGCTTCCGGCGAGGGGGCGAAGGGGCGGACGGCGGCGGGCGGAATCACCAGCAGGGCGACGATGAGCAGAACGCCGACGATCTTCATGGCCATGGCGATGACGGCGGCGATGAGCAGCATGAAGGCCAGGCGCACCGTGAGCACGGGGATGCCCTCGGCGCGCGCCAGGTCGGCGTGCACGGTGATGGTGAGCAGCGGCCGCCACAGAAAGGCCAGCACGCCGAGGGCCACCAGGGCGCCGCCGCCGATCCAGGCCAGGTCCGCGCGGTTCACGGCCAGGATGTCGCCGAACAGATAGCCCAGCAGGTCCACGCGCACGCCCTGCATGAGCCCCAGCACCACCAGGCCCAGGGCCAGGGTGCCGTGCGCCAGGATGCCCAGCAGGGTGTCCGTGGCCAGGTGGCCCTGTTCCTGAAGGAAGACGAGGGCGACGGCGACGCCCATGCAGGTGACGAGGATGCCGGCCCCGGGGGCGACGCCCAGGGCCACCCCGGCGGCCACGCCGAGCAGCGCGGCATGCGACAGGGCGGCGCCGAAATAGGCCATGCGCCGCCATACCACGAAGCACCCCAGGGGGCCGGCCGCCACCGCCACGGCGAGGCCGGCCAGCAGGGCGCGCACCAGGAAGTCGTCCAGCCAGGCGTCAGGCATGGCCGTCCGGGTCCCCTTCCACCACCGAGCCGTCGGGGGCGTGCCGGTGGGTGTGGTGGTGGGTGTAGAAGGCCAGGCTCTCCGCCACCCGGTCGCCGAACAGGGCGCGGTATTCCGGATGGCGGCTGACGGCCTCGGGCGTGCCGGAACAACAGACGTGGCCGTTGAGGCACACCACGCGGTGGGTGGCGGCCATCACCACGTGCAGGTCATGGGAGATCATGAGGATGCCCATGTTGTACCGGTCCTTGAGGCCGGCGATGAGGTCGTAAAGCTCGGCCTCGCCGGCGTAGTCCACGCCCGCCGTGGGCTCGTCCAGCACCAGGAAGTCGGGCCGGCGCAGCAGGGCGCGGGCGAGCAGGACGCGCTGCATCTCGCCGCCCGACAGGGCGGCGACGGCGGCGTCCATGAGGCCGCCGGCCCCCACCTCGGCGAGCGCCGCCCGCTTGTCGGGGTCGGCGATGCGGCTCGCGGCGCCCCGGCCGGCGCCGGCGAGGCCCAGGAAGCCGCGCACGCGCAGGGGCATGGCGGGGTCCACGGCGATGCGCTGGGGCAGGTAGCCCACGACCAAGCCGGGTGCGCGGCGGACACCGCCGGCGTCCGGGGCGTCCAGCCCCAGGAGGAGTCGCGCCAGGGTGGTCTTGCCGGCGCCGTTGGGCCCGATGAGGGTGACGATCTCGCCGCGCCGGACGCACAGGGAAACCCGGTCCACGATGGTGCGCCCGGCGCGGGCCAGACTCAGGTCGCGGGCCTCGATGAGGCAGGCGTCATCCGCCGGCGTCATCCGCGTCGCGGCAGCGGGCGCACTGCCCTTCCACTTCCACGATGGGCGCGTTCACGGCGAAATCCGCGGCCTCCGCGGCCTGGTGGACGGCGGAATCGATGGCGCCGTCGGCCACCTCGTCCACGCTGCCGCAGGTGCGGCATACCAGGAACTGCGGGGCGTGGGGCTCCGTGGGGCGGTCGCACGCCATGTAGGCGTTGAGGCTGGCGAGTCGGTGCACCAGGCCCTGCTTGATGAGGAAATCGAGGGCCCGGTAGACCATGTTGGGGGCGGCCCGCCGGCCGCGCGCATTGAGGCGTTCCAGGATGTCATAGGCCCCCATGGGGCCGCCGTTCTCCAGGATGATCTGGAGCACCAGGCGCCGGCCCTCGGTGAACCGCGCGGCGCGGCTGCGGCACAGCGCCTCGGCACGGGCGAGGCCCGCCGAAACGGGGTCGTCGTCGGTATTTTCGCGTTGCGGAAACGCGCCGTTGACCGTATCCACGCTCACCTGCTCCTTTTTTCTTTACTGCCGCTCGCGGGGTCGTATAGGGCCGCACGGCAGGGCACCGCCCGGAACCCGCAAGGTGGGCCACCTTATCCCATGCCAGAACGAGGTTCGCAATGCCGCGATTTGTCTGTGCCATCCTGGCGTTAGCATGGCTGGTCTGTCCGGCGGGGGCACAGGCGGCCCCCTCGGTGGTCGCGTCCATCAAGCCGGTGCACGGCGTGGTGGCCGCCCTGACGGACGGCGTGACGCGGCCGCGCGCGCTGGTGACGGGCGGCGCGTCGCCGCACACCTACAGCCTGCGGCCCTCGGACGCGCGCGCCCTGGCCGGGGCCGACCTGGCGGTCTGGGTTGGGCCCGGGCTGGAGCGGTTCCTGGCGGGCCCCATGGAGTCCCTGGCGGCGGACGCGCGGGTGGTGCGGCTGGCCGGCGTGGACGGCCTGACCCGGCTGCCGGTGCGGCGGGCCGGGGTCTTCGCCGCCGACGGCGGGCGCCCGGAAAAGGCGGCGGGCGCCGGACATTGCGACATCAACATGCCCCTGTGGCTGGACCCGCACAACGTCCTGGCCTGGATCGGGCCGCTGGTGGACGCCCTGAAGGCCGTGGACCCGGCGCATGCCGACGCCTACGAGGCCAACGCCAAGGCCTTCCGCCAGCGGCTGGAAAAACTGGACGCCGCGCTGGCGGCGCGGCTGGCGCCGGGGACGGATGTTCCCTACGTGCTCTTCCACGATGCCTATGCCTATTTCGAGCACCGTTATGGCCTGACGCCGGCAGGGGTCGTCACGGTGGACCCGGGCCGCAAGCCGGGGGCGCGGCGCCTGCGCGCCATCCGGCGGGCGATCCGGGAGCGCGACGTGCGCTGCGTCTTCCGCGAGCCCCAGTTCGCCCCCGCCCTGGTGGAGACCATCGTGGCGGGCACGCCGGCCCGCGTGGGGGTGCTCGATCCACTGGGGGCCGACCTGGAAGGGGGGCCCGGCTTCTATCCCGCCCTGTTGCGGAATCTGGCGGACGGCTACACTGGTTGCCTGGGTCAATAGGGGCGGGACAGGACATTCCCCATGTTTTCTCGAACGCCCGTCGGGTGGCGCCATCTTTCGAGGCTCCGCCTTCGGCGGAGCACC
>CAJXLG010000198.1 GCA_913055885.1 uncultured Rhodospirillales bacterium | reverse complement strand
TGGTGAAGGTGGGCCGCATGGCGGGGCAGTTCGCCAAGCCGCGCTCCAGCGACACGGAGACCATCGGCGGCGTCAGCCTGCCGGCCTATCGCGGCGACATGGTGAACGCCCCGGCCTTCACGGAGGCGGCGCGCACCCCCGATCCGCAGCGCCTGCTCCAGGCCTATCACCAGTCCGCCAGCACCCTGAACCTGCTGCGCGCCTTCGCCCAGGGCGGTTATGCCGACCTGCACAAGGTGCACCAGTGGACCCAGGACTTCGTCGCCGGGAGCCAGCAGGGCGAACGCTTCCACGATCTGGCGGAGCGCCTGCACGACACCCTGCACTTCATGGCGGCGTGCGGCCTGACGTCGCGCACCACGCCGCAGATCCGGGAGACGGAGTTCTTCACCTCGCACGAGGCCCTGCTGCTGCCCTACGAAGAGGCCCTGACCCGCGTGGACAGCACCACCAACCTCTATTACGACTGCTCCGCCCACATGATCTGGATCGGCGAGCGCACGCGCGATCCCGAAGGGGCGCACGTGGCCTTCGCCAGCGGCGTGAACAATCCCGTGGGCATCAAGGTGGGCCCCAAGACCACGCCCGACGCCCTCATGCGGCTGGTGGAAACCCTCGACCCGGACAACGCGCCCGGCCGCCTCACCATCATCACGCGCTTCGGCGCCGAGGCCATCCAGGAGGCCCTGCCGCCCCTGATCCGCCGCGTCAAGGAGGCGGGGCGCAGCGTGGTGTGGGTGTGCGATCCCATGCACGCCAACACCGTCAAGACGGACAGCGGCTTCAAGACCCGGCGCTTCGACAGCATCCTGGACGAGGTGCGGACCTTCTTCGCCATCCACCGGGCGGAGGGCACCCACGCCGGCGGCGTCCACTTCGAGCTGACGGGCAAGGACGTGACGGAGTGCGTGGGCGGCGCCGACCGCATTACCGAGGCGCGGCTGCCGGACCGCTACGACACCGTGTGCGATCCGCGCCTAAACGCCAGCCAGGGGCTGGAGCTGGCCTTCCTGACGGCGGAAATGCTCAAGGAGGAACGCAAGGCGGCGCTTCTCGCCACGCCCGATCCGGAAAACAATCATGCGTGAAGAGGACATCCGGCGCCATACCGACAAGTACTTCGAGAAGAGCCGCGACACGGTGGCGCGCTTCGGCGACGTCACCGTCACCTACGCCGTCTTTTTGCGGCGGCCGTCCGTCTCCACGCCGCGGCTGGCCGTGGACTGGCTGAACGCCGTGGCCGAGATGCGGGGGACGAAGTTCGACATCGACCTCGTCTATCCGGAAGGCGAGTGGGTGGGGGCGGGCGAGCCCCTGATGTACCTGTCGGGCTCCTTCTACCATCTGGTGGACCTGGAGACCCTGCTGCTGCAGAAGGTGGGTGCGCCGGGCGTGGCGGCGCACAACGCCTACACCATGTGCGTGGATCTGCCCCACGTGGGCTTCCTGGCCATGGACAGCCGCCACTGCACGGGGCCGGAAATGGCCGAGATGATGGCCTATGCGGCCAGCGTGGGCTCGCGCGCGGCGCGCCGCGAGGCGGGGGCGCGGGGCTTCATCGGCAACGCCGTGGACGCCACGGCGCCCTGGTACGGCAATGCCGAGGGCATGGGCACCATGCCGCACGCCCTCATCGGCTACGCCGGCTCCACGGTGCGCGCCGCCGAGATGTTCCACGAGACCCACCCGGGCGACACCCTGACGGTGCTGGTGGACTATTTCGGCCAGGAGGTCTCCGACAGCCTGGCGTGCTGCCGGCGCTTCCCGGAGCTGGCGAAGGCGGGGCGCCTCGCCGTGCGCCTGGACACCCACGGCAGCCGCTTCGTCGAGGGACTGGATCCGCAAAGCTCCTACGCCGTGCTCAATCGCAACGCCCCCCGGGCCATCCGCGGCTACCGCACGGAAGAGGAGCTGAAGCACCTGGTGGGGCCCGGCGTCTCCGCCTCGGCCGTGTGGCACCTGCGCGAGCGCCTGGACACGGCGGGCTATCCGGAGGTGAAGATCGTCGCCTCGTCCGGCTTCAGCCCCGCCAAATGCAAGGTCTTCGGCCACGCCAACGCGCCCGTGGACGTCATCGGCACGGGCTCTTTCCTGCCCGACAAGTGGTCGGAGACCTATGCCACGGCGGATGTGGTGGCCTACGACGGTGAGCCGCGCGTCAAGGTGGGGCGCGAGTTCCTGTTGCGCCGCGACGCGGAGCCTTGACGCCGGGCCCGCGATTGCCTCCAATACCGACGGGAGCCAGGAAAAGCGAGGTCTGGATGGATCTGGATCGGGACACCATCAAGAAACAGCTCCGGGACGAGGGATTCAACACGGTGTTCGTGTGGAGCGACGCACCCGGGGCGCAGTATCCGGAACACACCCACCCGGGCGAGACGGCGCACGTCGTCCTGGACGGCGAGATCACCATCCATGACGCCAACGGGACGCAGACCTACCGCACCGGCGACCGCTTCGACGTGCCGCCGGACGCGGCCCATTCCGCGAGCGTCGGGCCGCAGGGCTGCACCTTCGTGGTGGGCGAGTGACGGAGGCGGGCGGCAGCGCATGATCCGGCATATCGTGTTCTTCGAACTGGCCCGCGAAGCCGACGGCTCGCTTCCGGCGGGGCGCCTGGGAAGCGTCCTGGACTCCCTGAAGGCGCTGGGCACCATCCCCGGCGTGCGTACCTTCGAGGTGGCGCCCAACCAGGGCAGCGACCCGCGCAGCGACGTTCCCGTGGACGTGGTGGTGCATGCCACCCTGGACGACTGGGCGGCCCTTGACGCCTATCGCGGCCACCCCACCTATCACCAGGCCATCCAGGCCGTGCGTCCGCTGCGCAACCGCCGCTGGGCCGTGGATTACGAAACGGCCTGAGCCTGACCCCTTGCGGGCGCGGCTGGAGAAACGGCATCCTGTTACAGTCTGCCAAAGGTTCCGCGGGGGAGCGCAACCATGCCCGATGATACGGCGGCCCCGGCCGTCGAGGTGAGCATTGAACGCCTGGGCGCCCACGGCGACGGGGTGGCCCATCACGGCGCGACGCGGCTCTATGTGCCGCACACGGTGCCCGGCGACCGGGTGCGCGTGCGGCCCGGCCCGGCCAAGGGGGACGGCGCCACCGCCACCCTCGAGGCCGTTGTGGCCCACGGGCCGCACCGGGTGACACCCTTCTGCGCCCATCACGGGCACTGCGGCGGCTGCACGGTGCAGCACCTGGCCGGTGACGCCTATCGCGCGTGGAAGCGTGACGTGGTCACGGGCGCCCTGGCGCGCCAGGGCCTTGAGGTGAGCGATCGCGTGGACGCCCTCGTCGTGCCCGAAACCCGAACGCGCCGGCGGGCAGGCCTGAGCGCGGTGCGGAGCCGGGACGGCGTGATCCTCGGCTTTGCCGCGCGGCGCAGCCACCACGTCAGCGAGGCGGCCGACTGCCCCCTGCTGGACCCGGCCATCCGCGACGCGGCGGAGGCCCTGCGGCCGGCGCTGGGCCGCGTGTTGTCGCGCCGGGGGCGGGCCGACGTGCTGCTCACGGTCACGGAAACGGGCGTCGATGCCGTAATCACCGCCGATCGCGCGCCCGATGCGGCGGGGCGCGAGGCCCTGGCCGCCGCGGCCCGCCGCGGGGACCTGGCGCAACTCTCCCTGCGGCGCGGGGACGACCACGGGTTCGACCCGATTCTTCAGGAACGGCCGCCGCGCGCCACCTTCGGGGGGGTCACGGTGGACCTGCCCCCCGGGCCCTTCCTGCAGGCATCGCCCGAGGTGGAAGAGCGCCTGGGGCATGTGGTGACGGAGGCCGTGCTGCCGGCCGGGCCCGCCCTCGACCTGTTCAGCGGGTGCGGCACCTTCACCTTCCCGCTGGCCCAGTACGTGACGGTGCAGGCGGTGGACGGGACCGCCGAGGCGCTCGCCGCCGTCAAGCGGGCGGCGGCCCGCACCGGCGCCGCCACCCGGGTGGGGACCACCGTGCGCGACCTGGAGCGCAACCCCATGCAACCGCGCGAGCTGTCGGGCTATCGGGCCGTCGTCATGGACCCGCCGCGCGCCGGCGCCAAGCCCCAGGCGCGTGCCCTGGCGCGGGCGGCGCGCGAGCACGAGGCGCCCGGCGTGGTGGTCATGATCTCGTGCAGCCCGGGCACCTTCGCCCGCGACGTGCGCCTGCTCACCGACGCGGGCTACCGGCTGGAGCGGGTGACGCCCATCGACCAGTTCCCGTGGTCCGCCCACGTGGAACTGGCCGGGGTACTGCGGTGGTGAGGGCGGATCAGCCCAGCATCTTCATCATCTCGCTGACGACGCCGTCGGCGCCCTGTTCGATCTGGGTGATGCGGCTTTCCAGCATGTAGCAGGGCGAGGTGACGAGCTTCAGGCCCTTGTCCACCACCACCTCGCCGCGGCCCTTTTCCACGTGCTCGGCGCCGAGCTGGTTGATGGCGTTCGCCGTGTCGGCGTCGCTGCCGATGGTCATCTGCCCCTTGCCCAGGACGCGCGCCATGATGGCCGGCGAGATGCAGAGCGCCCCGATGGGCTTGCCCGCCTCGTGGGTGCCGGTGATGGCGGCGGAAACGTCGGGATTCACCGAGCATTCCGGGCCGTCCACGGCGAAGGTGGCGAGGTTCTTGGCGGCGCCGAAGCCGCCGGGGAAGAGCAGGGCGTCATAATCGGCCGCGCGATAGGTGCCCAGCTCCTTGACGTCGCCGCGGGCGATGCGGGCGGCCTCCACGCGCACATTGCGCGTCTCCGATTCCGCCACCTGGCCCGTCAGATGGTTGATGACGTGCATCTGCGGCACGTCGGGGGCGAAGATGTCATAGGTGCCGCCGTGGCGGTCGATGGCCAGCATGGACAGCACCGATTCGTGAATCTCGGCCCCGTCGAACACGCCGCAGCCGGACAGAACGACGGCAAAACGCGGTGTGGCGCTCATGGAAAGCCTCCTTTCCGGGCATGGGGGGTGACGGCGATCACGTCGAGAGGTTACCCCGGATTTTGCACGGACTCGACGGGCTGCGTTGGCCTGCGCCGCGACGATTGCGGCCCCGATCGGGGTCCGGGACAGGCATCGAAGGCTCGCAGACGATGTGGTCCATCTTCAAGGGCCTTCGACGCAGGACATTCCCCACCCGCTTGGCGCGTACAATCATTACGTTTTATTGTCGTCCTTCGAGGCTCTTTTCAAAGAAAA
>CAJXLG010000197.1 GCA_913055885.1 uncultured Rhodospirillales bacterium | reverse complement strand
GGCCAGGACAGGGGCAGCGACAGGGGCGCCCGGATGCGCGCCGTGCCCTCCCGGTTGCCCGCTTCCAGGGCGTCGAAGAGGACGTCGGTGCGGTCTCCCAGGTCCTCGGTGAACAGGCTTCGGGCGATGATCCGGAAGGTCAGGCGGCTCATGGCCGCCACCATGTCCACCCGGTTCTCCCCCTCGGCCAGCCGGGCGGCCCAGCCGTCCAGGGTCTCGGCCGTGAGGTTCCCGATCACCGGCCCGTGGGCGGCCACCGCCGGCGACCGGAAGGCCGGGCTCACCAGCCGCCGCGCCGTGCTCCACGTGGTGCCGTCGGCGGACAGCAGGCCGTCGCCGAGCAACGGCGCATAGGCCTTGTAGACCGCCCCCTTGGCCATCACCTGGGCCTGATCCTTCAGCACCTGGCGCACGTGCGCCGGATGGGCGATCAGGGTGTTGTAACGGCCGAAAAAGTTGAACTGGACCACGTCCCCGTAGCGGGCGACCAGTTCCCGCAGCGTCCCGGCCGCGTCCCGCCGCAGGCGGGCCACCACCGGCGCCATCTCCATCCCCCGTGGTCCCGGCGCGCGCGAAGCATTGCTCATGGTTCAGGCCCCCAGCACCTTGATACCCCCTTCGGTCATCTCCCCTCGCCCCGCCCGGCCCCCGGGGCCGCGTCCGGCCCGCCGCTCCGCGGGCGGGACGAGCGGCCGGGGTGGCGTCGGCGCTGCCTCCCGGAACGGTGTAGGCTAGCAGCCTCTTGTGCCGCGTACAATTCCCCGTTACATTCGCCGCGGCACCGTCACGGGGGAGCTTACGCTTGACTCCGGCCGGAATGACGTTTTCTCTGGCAGGAAGGGTGCGGTCGTTTCCGGAACAACCTTTTCCGGGCCGGCGTTTTCGCCTGAACACGACAGGGCGATCCGGCAAACGACACCAGGAGAAGCGGCAGAGGGGGAGTTCATGGCCGACAACGCCAGCGAGACGCAAACCGCCAACACGGAGCCGGCCATCGCCGCGGAAACGGCCGTGGCCGAGACGGGCCGACGGGATGAAGCCGTGAGCACCATCCGCCGCCTGGCCGCCTGGTCCTTCGGGGCCGGCTGCATTCCCCTGCCTGTCTTGGATCTGGCGACCCTGCTGGGGCTTCAGGTCACCATGATCAACAAGCTGTCCGATATTTACGACGTGCCCTTCAACCAGCACACCGCCAAGAACATCGCCGCGGCGCTTGTCGGGACCGTGGTGCCCTACGGCCTGACCTGGGGGAGCCTGGGCACCGCCATCAAAAGCATGCCCGGCGTGGGCAGCGCCCTGGGCCTGTTGACCATGCCGACCTTCTCGGCGGCGGTCACCTGGGCGCTGGGCCGGGTCTACATCCAGCACCTGGAAGCCGGCGGCACCCTCCTGGATTTCGATCCGGATGCCATGCGGGAGCACTTCCGCGCCGAGTTCGAGAAGGCGAAGGCGGAGCAGCAGACGGCCCAGAACGACACGGCGTCGGACAGCGCCAAAACCACCGGCAAGGGCGCCGGGACCGGGTCGAAGGGGGACGGCGCGGGAGCTTCCGCCGCCACCTGATGCCCGGGTCCGCCCCGGTGCCACCGCGCGCCGGGGGCCTGCCTGCCGCCGGGTAGAGCAACTCCTCACACGGAAAGGTGGCTGCCGTGGCGCTTATCGTCTACGTTCTGCTCGCCATTCTGGTCGGTATCCTCGGCCGGCATAAGCAGATCGGCTTCGTGGGGTTCTTTCTGCTCTCCCTTGTCGTCACGCCCGTCATAACCTTTGCGATTCTCCTGATGGCGGCCGACACTAGGTCACCGGATGCTGTTTCCAAGTAGTCTGCGAAAACTCAAACGGTACGTTCTGGGCCGCCCCGAAGACGAGGATTCGCAAGCCGATACCACGGGCTTCACTGGCCGTGGCACGGATACGCGGGCCGATTCCGCCGCGGCATCGCGCGGTGATGTCATGGGCGGGGCCCCGACGGGGTCCGTGCTTCTGAACTTTTTCCGGCGGGAATCGCGGCTTTCCACCCGGGAGGTCGTCTTGTTCACGGGGGCGGCCGGGCTGTCCAATGCCCTGATCCTGGGCGTCATCAACGCCGCCGCCGAAAACGTCTCCCAGGGCCAGAACGCCAGCATCCGCTATCTTTTGATGTTCCTGCTGGTCCTCGGCATCTACAACGTGTCGCAGCGCTACATTTTTATCGTGACCACCGAGGAGGTGGAGCGCATCATCCACCTCTACCGCAACCGCGTGGTCTCCTACATCCGCCGTTGTGACCTGGATTCCATCGAATCCATCGGCCGGTCCTCCATCTTCGGCGCGTTAACCCGCCAGCCGCAGATCGTCTCCCAGTCCGCGGGCCAGATCGTCCTGGCCCTGCAGTCGGCCATCCTGATCTTCTTTACCCTGCTCTACATGGCGTGGCTGTCCATGTGGGCGTTTTACGTGACCATCGCCTTTCTGGCGATCGCCGTTTTCATTTATCAGCGCAAGATGAAGGAGACCAACGCCGACCTGCACGCGGCCTCGACGCAGGAGAACCTGCTGTTCGACGGGCTCACCGACATCACGGACGGCTTCAAGGAGATGCGCCTGCACGCGCCGCGCAGTCAGGCGGTGGCGGAATTCGTGGAAACCGTTTCCAACACGGTCACCAATCTCAAGGTGAAGGTGGACGTGCACCTGTCGGTGCTTTTCGTCTTCGCCCAGACGGCCTTCTACCTGCTGGCGGCCACCCTGGTTTTCGTGTTGCCGCTCGCGGGGCAGACCTACTCGGAAGAGCTTTTGAAGACGGTCACCATCGTGCTCTTCCTGATCGGCCCCATTTCCTCCGTGGTGGGCGCCTCCAACAACGTGGTCTCGGCCAATGCCGCCTGCGAGGACATGATGCGGCTCGAGGACACCCTGAAAAACGCCGCCCGTCACGACACCGCCGCCGCCGCCCAGCGCGAAACGTTCCGGGAAATCAGGCTGGAGCGCGTGGCCTACCACCACTGGGACGAGCAGGGGAACAACGTCTTCACCCTGGGGCCCGTGGACATGACCATCGAGCCGGGCGAGCTGATTTTCATCTCGGGGGGGAACGGCTCCGGCAAATCCACCCTCATGAAGCTTCTTGTGGGGCTGTACCAGCCGGCGACCGGCCGCATCCTGCTGGACGGCCGCCCGCTGCGGCGCGACGAGCTGGAGGAATACCAGAGCCTCTTTTCCACGGTCTTTTTCGATTTCCACCTCTTCCCCCGGACCTACGGGCTGGACGTGGACATGGACCGCCTGAACGAGCTTCTGGAACGCATGGACATCGCGGACAAGACACGGCTCGTGAACGGCGAGTTCGAGACCCTGCAACTCTCCACCGGCCAGCGCAAGCGCCTCGCCCTGATCGTGGCCCTTCTGGAAGAGCGGCCCATCTACGTCTTCGACGAATGGGCGGCCGACCAGGACCCGCAGTTCCGGCACAAGTTCTACGAGGAGATCCTTCCCGACCTGCAGAGCCGGGGCAAGACCATCATCACCGTCACCCACGACGACAGGTATTTCGACTACTGCGATCGCCGACTCGTCATGGAAGAGGGGGTCGTAACGGAAATCAAGGGAGGTCGCGGGCATGGCTGACGGCCGGATGCGACGCCTGCGGCGCTGGGGACAGCGGAACTACCTGGGCCTCGCCGTGAGCGGCATGGTCTTCCTCTTGGTGGTCATCTATTTCGCGCCCCTCATCTTCATCTCCATCCCGGCCGGGCACGCCGGGGTAATGTGGCTGCGCCTCATGGACGGCACGGTCACCTCCTGGCACTTCGAGGAGGGCCTGAAAGTCATCCCGCCGTGGGACAAGATCATCAAGTACGACCTCCGCCTGCGTACCATGACCGCCCAGATCGACGCGCTGAGCGAGGACGGCCTGTCCGTCACCGTCAGCGTGTCGGCCCGCTACCGTGTCAAGCCGGACGTGGTCGGCCACCTGCACAAGCAGGGGGGGCCCAACTACGAACAGACCCTGATCCTGCCCTCCCTCGCCGCCCAGGTGCGCCACGTCGTCGCCGCCAGGTCCCCGGCCGCGCTCTACTCCATGAAACGCGCGAAGCTGGAGAAAATGATCCTCAAGGGCGTTATCGAAGGGGTCAGCAAAATCAGCGATGCCGTGCCGAAGGCCAGCCGGTTCATCCGTTTCGAGGACATCCTCATCCGCAGCGTCGTCCTGCCCGAACGGGTACGGAACGCCATCATGCGGAAGAACGTCCACCGGCACCGCATGGAACAATACAAGTATATCCTCAAGCGGGAACGCATGGAGAGCCGCCGCAAGGCCATCGAGGCGGCGGGCGTGCGCGCCTTCCAGGAGACCGTGAGCTCCGGCATCAGCGACCGCTACCTGACCTGGAAGGGCATCGACGCCACCATGAAGCTGGCGGAATCGAACAATTCCAAGGTCGTGGTGATCGGCGCCGGCGACAAGGGCCTCCCCCTGATCCTGGGGGACTGGGCGTCGAGGGATACCACGGCCGGCGCGGCCGCCACCGGGGCCTCCGGGGACGGCGGCGCGGACGGCGGCAGCGAGACGGGCGAAGGCGGGACCCGGATCGATACGGGCGGTCACGCCCGCATCCCCAGGCTGGGCACCGAGCTGGTCGAGTCCGCCACCGGCGATGGCGGCCGGGACGCGGAAGGCCCCACGTCCACCACGGGCGACACACCATCCGACAAGGCGCCCAGGTTCTCGCGGAAGCTGCTCGACAAACTGCGCCAGGAGACGGACGCCTGGATCGAGAAACTGCGCACCGGCAGCATGCCGGGCACCGACGGTTCCGGTCCGGGGGCGACCGATTCCGGCCCGGCGGCCGGGTCCGCCAACGACCGCAACACGCCGCCCAACTATAACGACCGTCTGGACATCGAGCCGGTCCACCCCGCCGAAGACAACTGAAAACCGGCCCCCGGCGGGTCGTTGAACAGCGCGGGCCACCATGAACGACGGCACGGACGCTCCCCATTCCCCGCAGGCCCTGCCGCTGACCGCGCCCCAGCGGGACATCTGGTTCGATCAGCTCATCGACCCGGAGTCCCCCGCCTACGTGATCGGCGGCGGAATCCACATCGACGGCGACCTGGACCCCGACCGCCTGGAAACGGCCACCGCCCGGGTCCTGGCGGAGACGGATGCCCTGCGCCTGCGCATGGTGCCGTCGGCCGCCGGCACCCC
>CAJXLG010000196.1 GCA_913055885.1 uncultured Rhodospirillales bacterium | reverse complement strand
CCGGAAGCGGGCAGGGCGATACCCGGCCCCGGGTGGAACGATGGGCGGCCGGCGGCGGGCCGGGGTTCCCGGCCCGCGCGGCGGCCTTTACACCCGGCGACGCTTGCGCGGCCGGCAGCCGTTGTGGGGGATGGGCGTCACGTCACGGATCGCCGTGATGGTGAAGCCCACGCCTTGCAGCGCCCGCAGCGCCGATTCGCGGCCCGCGCCGGGGCCCTTGACCCGGACCTCCAGGGTCTTCATGCCGTGCTCGGCCGCCTTGCGGCCGGCGTCGTCCGCGGCCACCTGGGCGGCATAGGGCGTGGACTTCCGCGACCCGCGGAAATTCTGCGACCCGGCGGACGACCAGGAAATCGCATTCCCCTGAACGTCCGAGATGGTGATGTGGGTATTGTTAAAGCTGGCATTCACGTGCGCGATGCCGGAAGTAATATTTTTCCGTTCGCGCCGACGCGGCCGCGTGCTCGTCTGCTTCGCCATCGCCGTATCCTAACCGTTTTATTTACCGCCCTTCTTTTTACCCGCGATCGGCTTGGCCGGTCCCTTCCGGGTGCGGGCGTTGGTGTGGGTGCGCTGCCCGCGAACGGGGACGCCGCGCCGATGGCGCAGCCCGCGGTAACAGCCGAGATCCATCAGTCGCTTGATGTTCATGGCCGTTTCCCGGCGCAGGTCACCCTCCACCGTGTAGTCCCGGTCGATAACCTCGCGCACCCGGATGACCTCGTCGTCGGAAAGCTCGTTGATCCGGCGCTCGTGGGCAAGGCCCGCGGCGTCGGTGATCATCTTCGCCTTCGTCGGCCCGATACCATGGATGTAGGTCAGGGCGATCGGGACCTTCTTGTTGGTCGGAACGTTTACGCCTGCAATACGCGCCAAGGCTCGGCTCTCCCTGTTTTCGGCGTCCGGCTGGACCCTCTATCTCCGTCCTGGGAAGGGTTGGCGATTATAGGAACCCGCACCGGCGAGTCAACCACTTACCTCTTCCAGGATCTTCGTAAGGTCCCCGGTGACTTCCTCGATGGGCTTGGTCCCGTCCACCACGCGCAGCAGCCCCGTCGATTCGTAGTACGGAATGATGGGCGCGGTCTGCTCGTGGTACGCCGTCAGGCGGCTCCGGACCGTTTCCTCGTTGTCGTCCTCGCGGCGGCTGAACTCGGTGCCGCCACACTTGTCGCACACCCCGTCCTTCTGGGGCTTCTTGAACTCGTCGTGATAGCCCTCGCCGCAGTTGGCGCAGGTGAAGCGCCCGGTGATGCGGCGCACCAGCTCGTCATCCGGAACGCGGATCTCGATCACCGCGTTGAGCTTGCGGCCCGTGTCGTCGAGCATGCGATCGAGCGCCTTGGCCTGCTCCACCGTGCGCGGGAAGCCGTCCAGGATGAAGCCGTTGGCACAGTCCGGCGCCTCGATGCGCTCGCGAATCATGTTGACGATCAGATCGTCGGGCACGAGCTGGCCGGCATCCATGTATTCCTTGGCCTTTTTGCCCAGCTCGGTGCCCTGTTTCACCGCGTCCCGCAGCATGTCGCCCGTGGCGATCTGCACGAGCCCGTACTGGTCCTGGGCGATGCGGGCCTGGGTGCCCTTGCCGCCGCCCGGCGGTCCGAGAAAAATGAGATTCATGGGTCCACTCCCCTGTTAACGCCGTCTCCCACGCAGTTTGGCCTTCTTGATGAGGCCCTCGTATTGGTGGGCCAGCAGATGCGATTGCACCTGGGCCACGGTATCCATGGTCACCGTCACGACGATGAGCAGGCTGGTGCCACCGAAGTAGAACGGCACGTCGTACTGGGTGATCAGGATCTGCGGCAGGACACAGATGAGGGACAGATAGGCCGCCCCCACCACCGTCAGCCGCGTCAGGACATAGTCCAGGTAGCTTGCCGTCTTGTCGCCGGGGCGGATGCCCGGGATGAAGCCGCCGTTCTTCTTGAGATTCTCGGCCGTCTCCTGCGGATTGAAGACAACCGCCGTGTAGAAGAAGGCGAAGAACACGATGAGCGTCACATAGACCAGCAGGTGCAGCGGCTGGCCGCGCCCCATGTAGGCCATCACCGTGGACATCCAGTCCGGCCCCTGGCCCTGCGAAAAGCCCATGATGGTCATGGGCAGAAGCAGGATGGAGCTGGCGAAAATGGGCGGGATGACGCCCGAGACGTTGATTTTCAGCGGCAGGTGGGTGCTCTCCCCGCCGAACATCTTGTTGCCCACCTGGCGCTTGGGATACTGCACCGTCACCCGGCGCTGGGCCCGCTCGATGAAGACGATGAAGGCCACCACGGCCACGGCCATCACCAGCAGGAACAGGATGAAGGCAGCGGAGAGCGCGCCCGTGCGGCCCATCTCCAGGGTGCCGGCAAGGGCCGACGGCAGGTTGGCGACAATGCCGGAGAAGATGATGAGCGAGATGCCGTTGCCCACGCCGCGGGCGGTGATCTGCTCACCCAGCCACATCAGGAACATGGTGCCGCCCACCAGGGTGATGACCGTGGTGAAGCGGAAGAACAGGCCCGGGTCGATGACGGCCGACTGGCCGCCCGCGGTCATGCTCTCCAGCCCCACGGCGATGCCGTAGCCCTGGACGGCGCAGATGAAGACCGTGATGTAACGGGTGTACTGGTTGATCTTCTTGCGCCCCACCTCGCCTTCTTTCTTCACCTGCTCCATCTTCGGCGACACGGCCGTCATGAGTTGCATGATGATGGAGGCCGAGATGTAGGGCATGATGTTCAGGGCAAAGATGGTCATGCGCCCCAGGGCGCCGCCCGCGAACATGTTGAACATGTCCAGGATGCCGCCCGACTGCTGGTCGAAGATCTGTTTCAGCACGACGGGATCGACGCCGGGCACGGGGATGTACGTGCCGGCGCGATAGACGATGAGCGCAGCCAGGGTGAACCAGATGCGCTTTTTGAGTTCGGTGGCCTTGGCGAAGGCCCCGAGATTCAGGTTGGCGGCAAGCTGTTCAGCGGCCGAAGCCATTCCCGTCTCCGCTAGTCACAGGGCGGCACACATACGACAGGCCGGGGGACAGGGCGCCGCACGGGCGCCCGCCCTCCTTATTCGCCGGCGACCTCGACACGCCCGCCGGCGTTCTCCACGGCCTGACGCGCGCCCCGGGAGGCCCCGTCAACGGCGATGGTCACGGCGGTCTTCAGCTCGCCGCTTCCCAGAAGGCGCACGCCATCCCGGCCCCGCCCGGCGAGGCCGGCGGCCTTGAGCACCTCCGGGGTGATCTTCTGGCCGGCGTCCAGGGTGCCCTTGTCGATGGCCGCCTGCAGCCGGCCGACGTTGATTTCGTCGTAGCTCTTGCGGAACTTGTTGCGGAAGCCGCGCTTGGGCAGGCGGCGGTAGATGGGCATCTGGCCGCCCTCGAAGCCCTCCAGGGAGACGCCCCGGCGGGCCTTCTGGCCCTTCTGGCCGCGGCCACAGGTCTTACCACGACCGGAACCGATGCCGCGGCCGACTCGGCGGCCCTTCTTGCGGGCGCCTTCGTTGTCCGTGAGCTCGTTGAGTTTCATCGCCGGCTCTTTCCCTTGAATTTCAACGCCCGATCGAGGGTGGCACGGGCGGGGCGCCCGCACCGGCGCCCCGTCAGTCCGTGTACTCCACCTCGAGCAGGTGGCTTACCTTGTTGACCATGCCGCGCACCGCGGGGGTGTTCTCCAGCTCGCGGGTGCGGCGCATCTTCCCCAGCCCCAGGCCGCGCAGGGTCGCCCGCTGGTCCTTCTTGCGGTGGGCACCGCTGCGCACCTGGGTCACGCGGACCTTGCTGGCGCTGTTGCTCATGACCGCTTACTCCGTTGCCTGGGCGGCCTCGCCCTGTTCCTGCTGCTGGCCGCCGGGGACGCCGTCGCGGCGGGCGACCACCTCGCCGATCTTCATGCCGCGCTTGGCGGCGACCGACCGGGGCGAGAGGCAGTGCTGCAGGGCGTCGAAGGTCGCCTGGACCATGTTCTGCGGGTTCCGGGTGCCGGTGCACTTGGCCACCACGTCCTGCACGCCCATGGTCTCGAAAACGGCGCGCATGGGACCGCCGGCAATCACGCCGGTGCCCGGCGGCGCGGCCCGGATGACCACCCGCCCGGCGCCGAAGCGGCCGGTGATGTCGTGGTGCAGCGTACGCCCCTCGCGCAGGGGAACACGGATCATGTGGCCCTTGGCCTTCTCCGTGGCCTTGCGGATGGCCTCCGGCACCTCGCGGGCCTTGCCCGTGCCATAGCCGACGCGACCCTTGCCGTCACCCACGACCACCAGGGCGGAGAAGGAAAAGCGGCGGCCGCCCTTCACCACCTTGGCGACGCGGTTGATGCTGACCAGCTTGTCCAGCACCTCGACGTCCTGGCCGCGCTGGTCGCCGCGCTTGCCCTCGGACTGCCGGGAAGAACGTTCCGGTGTACGTGCCATCGTCGATCCGATCCTTCGCCTAGAACTTCAGGCCTTCCTCGCGGGCGGCATCGGCAAGGGCCTTGACGCGGCCATGGTAGGCATAGCCGCCGCGATCGAGGACAACCTGCTCGACGCCCGCCTCGCGGGCGCGTTCGGCCACCAGACGGCCCACGGCCGCGGCACCGTCCACGGTGTTGCGCGCCGGGCCCTCGGCCCGGAGCGCGCGATCCAGGGTGGACGCCGCCGCCATGGTATGGCCGCGGGTATCGTCGATCACCTGGGCATAGATGTGCTGGTTCGAGCGGAATACCGAAAGGCGCGGGCGACCGCGCCCTTTCATCCGGATCTGCCAGCGCACGCGGCGCTTGCGGCGCTCGAACAGCTCCTTGGCGCTGTTGCTCATCCCCGCGCTCCGTTACTTCTTCTTGCCTTCCTTGCGCAGGATGGTCTCCTGCTCGTACTTCACGCCCTTGCCCTTGTACGGCTCGGGCGGACGCTTGCTGCGGATCTCCGCCGCAACCTGGCCGACCCGCTGCTTGCTCGGGCCCGACACCACCACCCGGGTGGCCGTCTCGGCCGTGATGGTCACGTCATCCGGCAGCGGGTAAAGCACGTCGTGCGAATACCCGAGCTGCAGGACCAGATTGTTGCCCTGGACCTGGGCGCGGTAACCCACGCCGTTGAGCTCCAGCACCTTGCGGAAGCCTTCCGAAACGCCCTGCACCATGCCGTTCACGACGGACCGCAGGGTCCCCCACATGGCGCGCGACTCCTGCGTCTGGCGCCTGGGGCGGAAGACGATGCGGTCGTCCTCGACGG
>CAJXLG010000195.1 GCA_913055885.1 uncultured Rhodospirillales bacterium | reverse complement strand
TTTGATAACATTGCCCGAGAGGCCCCCTACGCAAGCCTCTTGCCAGCCCGGGCTACGTGGTGGTCCGGGATTATGGGGCGCCGATGCGCTCTTGCATCGCGGCGCGCAGTCTGTATAGTCGCCCGACCCACCGCCGGCCCCGGCCGGCGGCGTGACTCCTTGCTGGCCCCGCGCGGGTCGGCTATGCCCGGCGGCCGCCGGGAAGAGAAAACCCGAAAGGAGCGGAACAAGGCGCATGCCGTACTACGAGCACGTTTTCATCGCGCGCCAGGACATCACCGCCCACCAGGTGGACGCCCTCGCCAACGACCTGACGGCCGTTGTCGAGGAGCAGGGCGGCTCGGTCACCAAGAAGGAATATTGGGGCCTCAAGAACCTGGCCTACCGCATCAAGAAGAACCGCAAGGGGCACTACATCCTGCTCAACCTGGACGCGCCCGCCAAGGCCGTCCACGAGCTGGAACGCCGGGTGCGCTTCAACGAGGACATCATCCGCTTCCTCACCATGCGGGTGAACGAGCTGGACGAGAACCCGTCGGTGCAGATGCAGAAGGGTCGCGACGATCGCGGTGGTCGCAAGGGCGACAAGGGCGATAAAGGCGACAAGGCCGACAAGGGTGACAAGGGCAAGGCCGAAGGAGGTCAGGCATGAGTGCGAAGTCCGCGCCGGCGCGGCGGCCCTTCTTCCGCCGCCGCAAGACGTGTCCCTTCTCGGGCGCCAACGCGCCCACCATCGACTACAAGGACACCAAGCTCCTGCAGCGTTTCATCTCGGAGCGCGGCAAGATCGTGCCCAGCCGCATCACCGCCGTGTCCGCCAAGAAACAGCGGGAGCTGGCCCGCGCCATCAAGCGGGCGCGCCACCTGGCCCTGCTGCCCTACGTGGTGCAGTAGGCCGGCGGCGCCCGGCCGGGAGGACGGCCCATGGCGCCCTGGATGGCGGCGGCCGGCGCGGCCGGCCTGCTGAGCGCCCTTCTGTACACCGTGCCGCTGCTCAACGTCCTGGCGCAGCTTCCCCTGTTCGCCAGCGGCCTGAGCAGCGGGCCCGTCGCCGCCGGCGGCGGGGCCCTTCTGGGCACGGTGCTGCTCCTCGCCGTGGGCGGGGTCCTGCCGGCCGCCATGTTCCTGGGGTTCATGGGCCTGCCGGTGGCGGTGGTGAGCGCACTGGCCACCGGCGGCCCGCCCGACGAAAGGCCGGACGGGCGCCGCCTCGGCGGCATGCTGGCCGCCGTCGCCGGACTGGGCACCGCCGCGTTCCTCGCTTTCGCCGCATGGGCGGCGACCGGCGACGGGGTGGCGGCCACGGTGCGTTCGTTCCGCGCCACCGTCGAGTTGGTGCCCGCCGGCTCCGACGAACGGCGGAAGGCGATGGTGGAGGCCCAGGCCGCCTACCTGCCGGCGTTCATGCTGGGGCTGTGGACGCTGCTGGTGGCGATCAACGGCGCCCTGGGCCAGGCGGCCGTCACCCGGCTGGGCCGCGCGCTGCGGGCCACGCCGCCATACAGCGCCGTGCGCCTGCCCGACGCCTACGACTGGGCGCCCGTGGCGGCCATGGCCGTGGCGCTGGCGGCCGGCGGGGACCTGGGCTACACGGCCCGCAACGCGGCGCTGGTGCTGTTGGTGCCGCATTTTCTGCAAGGGCTGGCGGTGGCGCACGTGTGGGCCAGACGCCTGCCCAGCCCGGGGGCCATCCTGGGCGTGTTCTACGTGACCGTGCTCTTGTTGTCGGTCCTCGGCCTTGCCGCCGTGACCGTCTTGGGCTTCATCGAGACCCGGGCCGGGCTGCGCGAGCAGGCCGGCGGCCCGGGGGGCAGCCAGGGAGAAGCATGATGAACGTCATCCTGCTCGAACGGATCGAAAACCTGGGCCACATGGGCGACGAAGTGACCGTGCGCCCGGGCCACGCCCGCAACTACCTCCTGCCCCAGCGCATGGCGCTGCGGGCCACGGAGGAGAACCGGGCCTACTTCCAGCGCCAGCGCGCCGAGCTGGAGGCGCGCAACCGCAAGCGCCGCGAGGAGGCCGAGTCCTACGGCGAGCGCCTGCAGGGCCTGCGCGTCATCATGGTGCGCCAGGCGGGCGAGAAGGGCCAGCTTTACGGCTCGGTCACGGCCCGCGACATCGCCGAGGAAATCCGCGAGATGGGCTACACCATCCGCCGCGATCAGGTGCGGCTCTCCGCCCCGGTGAAGGAGATCGGCGTGTACGACGTGCGCCTCGGCCTGCACCCGGAAGTGCACGTTGACGTGCAGCTCCACGTGGTGCGCAACAAGGCCGACGCCGAGGCCGCCGCCGCGGGCGACACGCGCGCCGTCGTGGAGGGCGAGGAGCCCAGCCTGGACGAGCTTCCGGCGGTCGCCGAGGGCGGCGAGGCCGGCGAGGCCGCGGGCGCATGAACCACGGCCACGCCGATTCGCCCGGCCGGGGGGCCGGGCGTCGCGGCGGGCTGCTGGATGGCCGCGAACACATCCGGTGTCGTTATGGGGGCGTGCGGCACCGGGCGGTGCATACGGTGGTACCGAGGGGCGGGGCCCGTCATGGGGTGGATTGTACGCTTTCCCCTATGGCGAAACCGGCCCTGATGGCGTAAGCTCGCAAAGGTACCGAGAAGGCAGGGGGCCCGGCTGGCACCATGGAACAGATCTCGTTCGAGAACCTGTCCTTCCTGGTGGTGGACGACAACCCCCATATGCGCAAGCTGTTGCATCTGCTGCTGAAGTCCTTCAACGCCAGCAGCATCTACGACGCCTCCGACGGCGCCGAGGCCCTCAAGCGCCTGCGCACCCTGGCCGCCGACATCCTCATCGTGGACTGGGAAATGTCGCCGCTGGACGGCCTGGAGCTGGTGCGCATGGTGCGCACCGGCAGCGACAGCCCCAACCCCTACATCCCCATCCTGATGATCACCGGCCACTCGGAGCTCCACCGGGTGGAGGAGGCGCGCGACGCCGGGGTGAACGAGTTCCTGGTGAAGCCCGTGTCGGCCAAGTCCCTCTACGCCCGCGTGGCGACGGTGGTGCTCAGGCCGCGCCCCTTCGTGCGCTCGCGCACCTATTTCGGGCCCGACCGCCGCCGCCGCCAGGACCCCAAGTACAACGGGCCCGAGCGCCGCAAGGCGAACAAGGGCGGCTGACCGGAGGGGAGGGCCGGGCATCGTGGAGGCGGCGGTCACCGACGTTCTGCTCTTCGTGCGCGGCGCCTTCATCGGCTTCCTCATCGCCGCGCCCGTGGGGCCGGTCGGGGTGCTGTGCATCCGCCGCGCCCTCAATGACGGCCGCACCGCCGCCTTCGTTGCCAGCCTCGGGGCGGCGCTGGCCGATACCTTCTACGGCGCCGTCACCGGCTTCGGCCTGCGCATGGTGTCGGATTTCCTGCTGGAACACGAACTGGTGCTGCACGGCGTGGGCGGGATGTTCATGGTGGTGCTGGGCGTGCAGACCTTCCGGGCCCCGACGCCCACGGCCGACGCCCCGGCGGGACGCGGCCTGGCGCGCGATTTTGTGTCCACCTTCCTCATCACCCTCACCAACCCCGCCACCATCCTGGCCTTCCTGGGCATCTTCGCCGCCTTCGGCGCCATCCAGGACACGGCCCGGGTGTTCGACGCCGGCGTGCTGGTGGCGGGCGTCTTCGCCGGCTCGGCCCTGTGGTGGCTCACCCTCTCCGCCCTCGCCGGCGCCGTGCGTCACCGCTTCACGCCCCGGTGGCTGCACCGCCTCAACCAGGCCTCCGGCGCCGCCATCGCGGGGTTCGGGGTCGTTGTCATCGGGGGATTGGTAGTTTAATATGCACTTTCTAAAGTTTTTTATATATCGATCATGGTATTTTGAGAATGCATTATTTTATAATGATATAATTTAAAACGAAAGCTACCATTAAACCATTCCCTATACATTTCAATTACGTTGTTAATAATATAATCAACGTTTAGTCCATCAATTTCATGACCAACGGGAGCCCCTTGGGAAAGTTTTTTAACGTCTCCCAATGTATCCCAATCTTTGAGAGTTTCACTATAATTCGTATTTACATTGACTTTATTTTTATTTTGAAGTGGCCTGGCGTGTTTTACACCATTCGCCGTTTCTTTTAGTTTTGTAAAACATTCTTTTTCATACATCATCTTACTAAACACTTCGGCGTCTGTGCGTGGTTCTCGCCACCATCCATTCCTGTCTGGATTATAATTTGGCGATATCCATTCACGAATATGGGTTAACCCTATTATTACGTACAAAAGGTTTTCAGCTGAACGCGTACTCCCGTAACAATATCTTTCGTATACTTTTTCAACGGATTTTAAAAAATCTTCAGCGCTTTCTATTGTTAAAAAATCTACCATACCTTTTTACCTATTTTCTTTTTGACAAACCGTACCTTGTTCAGCCTTGATACATTCATCACTTTTTTGTGTAAAGCCTGAACCCTATGCACCGGCGCCAGTTCACCCCCAATCCCCCGCATCATCCTCCGCGACCAGTCCCAGCTTGACGAGGCGGCTGCGGATGCCGCCGCGCCCCCGGTTCAGGGCCTCCGCGATGGTGTTGAGGGATTCCCCGGCCTCGAAGCGTTCCCGGAGCGCCTGTTCCTCTTCCTGCGTCCAGCGCGCGCCGGGGCGGCCGCCGGCGTTGCCCTTCGCCTTGCGGGGCGGGCGCACGTCGCGGTCCTTGTCCGGCCAGTCGAGGGCCTCGAACGCCGGATCGTCGGCCAGTTCCGCCAGGAAGGGCGACGGGCCGGCCGTCTCCTCCAGGCGCTCTCGGGCGTAGGACAGGAAGAGCCGGCGCTGCGCCCGCGTCATGGCGACGTAGGCGACGCGCCGTTCCTCGTCCAGGCTCTCCGCCAGGGGGTGCGGGATGAGGCCGCGCTCCATGCCGGCCACGAAGACCACCGGCCATTCCAGCCCCTTGGCGGCATGGATGGTGGAGAGCACGACGGCATCGCGCGGCGCCTCGTGCACCGTCTGCGACTGGTCGCGGACCAGGGTCTCCAGGGCGTCCACCGAGTCCACGTCGCGCGCCGCCGCCCGCGCCGCCGCCACCCCGGCCTGCCAGTCGCGCTTGCGCGCCGCCGGATCGCGCGGGTTCACCGCCTCCCGCGCCGCCGCCGCGGCCCTGTCCGCCAGGGCCTGGAAGTCCTCTGGGCCGGCGGCGCGGTGCAGCTCGTGCGCCTTCGCGTGCAGCCGCTCGGCGCGCCGGCCGCTGCCCAGAAGCGCC
>CAJXLG010000194.1 GCA_913055885.1 uncultured Rhodospirillales bacterium | reverse complement strand
GGTGCTCTTTTCCCTGAAAAGAGCCTCGAAGGACGACAATAAAACGTAATGATTGTACGCGCCAAGTAGGTGGGGAATGTCCTGGTTCCGGGCGGCGCCGTCAACGTCTGCCCTCGAACAGGTTGGCGTGGGGCAGGGGGGAGAAGTCCTCCACCCTGCGCGACGGCCGGCCGAAGAGGAAGCCCTGCACGTAGTCCACGCCGCAGTCGCGCACGAAGCGCAGGCCGCGGCCGTCGTCGATCATCTCGGCGATGGTCTCCACGCCCAGGCGGCGGCACAGCTCCGTCAGGGCGGACAGGAAGGCGCGGCCCTTGTCCGCCCTGAGGGCGTTGTGCACGGCGCTGCCGTCCAGCTTGACCACGTCCACGTCCAGGCTGCTGAGGTACTGGAAACTGGCGGCGCCGGCGCCGAAATCGTCCAGGCACACCTCGTAGCCGCGTCCGCGCAGGCCCTTGATGAAGGTGTTGGCCTGCTCCAGGTCGCTCATGCGGGCGGATTCGGTGATCTCGAACAGGAGCCGCCCCTGGGCCCAGGGGTTGTCGTCCAGGAGCTGGTGCAGTGCCGTCACATAGGCCTCCACGCCCACCGAATGGCCGGAGACGTTGACGGCCGCGCGATACTTCTGCCGGTTGGCCGGCATGTGCCACAGCCAGTCCAGCACCTTGCGCACCATGGCCAGGTCGAACTCGTGGATCATGCCCGTGCTCTCGGCGAAGGTGATGGTCTGGTAGGGGGATTCCGCCGCGTTCTCGTGAAAGCGGCACAGGGCCTCGAAGTGGTGGATGGTGCCGCGCTTGACGTCGACGATGGGCTGCAGGGCGACGTCGAACGCGGCGTTGGCGATGATGCCGCGGAAGGTGCTCACCTTGTCCACCGCCCGGCCCACCAGCTCGTCCATGCGGGTGCTCAGGCTGTGCAGGTTGAAGGTCTCGTCGGTGCTGGTGCGGAACTCGTTGAGGGTGTGCAGGAGCCCGCGGGCCAGATCCTCTTCGCTGACGCCCGAGATGTCGCCCATGGTTATGGTGGCGCTTTCCATGCCGGCGCCCTCGCCCTGGGGATCGAACTGCCGGGTGACGGCAACCAGCTCCTCCTTCACGACGGCGACGTCGGCGTCCGCCCCGTGGACCAGGCCGTAACGGCCCTCGCCCACCTGGACGGCCGTGTCGCCGCCCGTCGAGCTTGCGCGCAGCGCGGCCCCCAGGGCGCCGCGCAGGCGCCCCTGGGCCCGCGGCCCCAGGCGCTGCATGACCGCCGCCAGATCGGGCAGCTCCATGAGGCTGACGGTGGCGTCCTCGCCGCGCTCCGTGGCGGCGCGGATGCGCTGGGCGGCCAGCTCGGCGAAGCCCTGCTCGTCGTACAGCCCCGTTTCCGCGTCCCGGTCGTAGGCGGCGGCGGCGGCCTTTTCCTCGGCCGTGGCGTTGCGCAGGGCGAGATAGAAATGGCCCCGGCTGCGCTCCAGCATGTAGCCCGCCATGGTCATGGTCATGAGGCGGCCGTTGCGGCCGCACAGGCGCACCAGGCGGTGGTCCACCCGGCCGTGGGTGCCGGCGAGGTCGATGAGGTCGTCCACCAGCTTGGTGTCCGCGGGCGCCACCAGGTCGGCGAAGGGCCGGCCCTTCACCTCGCATTCCGCAAGCCCCGTGAACAGACGCGTGGGCCCCGCGGCGAAAACCACGGTGAGATTGTGGTCCAGCTCGAACAGCAGGTCGGCCCAGCAGAAGGCGAGGGCCACATAGCGGTCGCGCTCCCGCTTGAGAGCGGCCGTGCGATCCTCGCCCGTGGCCTTTTCCGAGGTGGTTCCGGCCATGCCATGCCCCCCCAGCGTCTTCCGACAGTGTGCGGTGGCGGGGGCGACGGTTTCAATGCCTGATATGTAAACGGCGGGCGGCTATTGGTTTTCCCGCCACGCGCGGACGTTGGCGTTGTGCGCCTCCAGGGTCTCGGCGAAGGCATGGCCGTCGCCGTCGCTGTCGGCGACGAAATAGAGATCGTCCGTGTCGCGCGGATGCAGCGCCGCCTTGATGGCGGCGCGCCCGGGGTTGCAGATGGGCGTCGGGGGCAGGCCGTCGCGGGTGTAGGTGTTCCACCGGGTGGCGGTTTCCAGGTCCGTCTTCGTCAGCGGCCGATCGAGGGGCCGCTCGCCCCGGGTGATGCCGTAGATCACCGTGGGGTCCGATTGCAGGCGCATGCCCTTTTCCAGGCGGTTGACGAAAACCCCGGCGATGTGCGGCCGCTCGCCCGGCACGGCCGTCTCCTTCTCCACGATGGAGGCGAGGATCACCGCCTCGCGCCGCGAGTCGTAGGGGAGCCCCGGCGCGCGCTCGGGCCACAGCCGGTCCAGCAGATCGGCCCGGGCGCGGCGCATGCGCTTGAGGAGCGTATCCCGCGCGGTTCCGCGGCGATAATGGTAGGTCTCGGGCAGCAGGGTGCCCTCGTCGGGGTCGCGGGTGACGGGGCCGGCGAGGGCGTCGGCCTTTTTCACCTTCGCCACCACCTCGGCCGTGGTCCGGCCCTCGGCCACGGTCAGGCTGTGGGTGACGGGGTCGGCGTGGACCAGCACGGCCATGGCCCGGGCCATGCTGGCGCGCGCCGGGAAGCGGTACTCGCCGGCGCGCAGGGCCCCGGCCCGGCCGTGCAGGCGCACGCCCAGCCGGAAGACCGCGCGCGCCCGCCGGCCGCCGATGACGCCCGCCGCGTCGAGGCGGCGGGCGATGCCGGCGAGTCCCGTGCCTTCCGGAATGACCACGGTGGTGGGGGTGGCCGACGGGCCCGGACCGGTGAAGCGGGCGTGCCCCCAGCCCGCCGCGAAGGCGGCGGCAATGCCGGCCGCCAGCAGGCCGGCCGCGAGCAGGCGGGCGAGGGCCCTCGCCATGACGGCCTCGTCAGGGGGCCTGGCGCACGATGAGCGAGGCGTTGGTGCCGCCGAAGCCGAAGGCGTTGCTGAGCGCCGCGCGCACGGGGCGCTCGCGCGCCCGGTGCGGCACCAGGTCCACGCCCTGGCAGTCCTCCGACGGGTTGTCCAGGTTGAGGGTGGGCGGCACCAGGCCGCGCTTCACGGCCAGGATGCTGAAGATGGCCTCCACGGCGCCGGCGGCCCCCAGGAGGTGGCCGATGGCCGATTTGGTGGCCGACATGGAGATCTCCCCGGCGGCGTCGCCGAAGACCCGGCGCACGGCGTTGAGCTCGATCTCGTCCCCCAGCGGCGTGGAGGTGCCGTGGGCGTTGACGTAGTCGATGTCTTCCGGCGCCATGCCGGCGTTGCGCATGGCGTTCTTCATGGCGCGGTAGCCGCCGTCGCCGTCCTCGGCGGGGGCGGTGATGTGGTAGGCATCGCCCGACAGGCCGTAGCCCGCCACCTCGGCATAGATGGGGGCACCCCGGGCGCGGGCGTGCTCCAGCTCCTCCAGCATGACGCAGCCCGCCCCTTCGCCCATGACGAAGCCGTCGCGGGCCTGGTCCCAGGGGCGCGAGGCGGCCTGTGGGCTGTCGTTGAACCCCGTGGAAAGCGCCTTGGCGGCGGCGAAGCCGGCGATGCCCAGGCGGCACACGGCGGCCTCGGCACCGCCCGCCACCATGGCGTCGGCGTCGCCCAGGGCGATGAGCCGGGCGGCGTCGCCGATGGCGTGGCCGCCGGTGGAGCAGGCCGTCACCACCGAGTGGTTGGGCCCCCGGAAGCCGTGGCGGATGGATACGTGGCCCGAGGCCAGGTTGATCAGGGCGGACGGAATGAAGAACGGGCTGATGCGCCGCGGCCCCGATTTCTCAAGGGTGAGAGAGGCGTTGGCGATGGTCTGCAGGCCGCCGATGCCGGAGCCGATCATGACGCCCGTGCGCTCCTGGCCCTCGTCGTCCGTGGGCCGCCAGCCGGATTCCTGCACGGCCTGCTCGGCGGCGGCCAGGGCATAGACGATGAAGGTGTCCATGCGCCGGCGTTCCTTGGCCGGCACCCAGGCGTCCGGGTCGAAGCCGTGCGACCCTTCTTCCGCCGACGGCACCACGCCGGCGATGCGCGACGGCATGTCGGAAACATCGAAGCCGTCCACCGCCCGGATGCCGGATTCCCCGGCCACCAGGCGGCGCCACGTCTCCTCGACGCCGCACGCCAGCGGCGTCACCAGTCCCAGACCGGTAACAACGACGCGTCTCATGGCCTGACGCCTCTTCCGTTGGGCCGCGTTGCCGGCGGCGGGCTCAAGAAGCCTGCTGGTTCTGGATGAACTCGATGGCGTCCTTCACCGTGAGGATCTTCTCGGCGGCGTCGTCGGGAATCTCGCAGCCGAATTCCTCCTCGAACGCCATGACCAGCTCGACCGTGTCAAGGCTGTCGGCGCCCAGATCGTCGATGAAGCTGGCGTTGTCCGTCACCTTGCTCTCGTCCACCCCAAGGTGCTCGACAACGATCTTGCGCACGCGATCGGAAATGTCACTCATGGTCGCTCTTCCCTCGACGTCATCCTTTTGTGGCGCCCCCGCCGCAGCGCGAATCACCGCGTCACCACGCGGCCCGGCCCGCGGAGGAAGGTGCGGTTCCCTAACACACTCTCCCCGGAGTGACCAGCATTTCCCTCATGCCTGTGCGCCTTCGTGTCAACCCTCTTCCGTGGTGACCTTGACTTCGGCGTGCAGGGTGCGGTGCACGGGGCATTTATCGGCGATTTCCAGAAGGCGCCGGCGCGTCTCGGCGTCCAGGTCGCCCGCCAGGCGCACGATGCGCCGGATGTGGTCCACCTTGCCGGTGGTGGTCTCGCAGTCGGCGCAGTCGGTGGCGTGGATCTTGTCGTGGGCCAGGGTGACGGAAACGTGCTTCAGCGCAAGGCCCTTGCGGTCCGCGTACAGGCGGACGGTCATGGCCGTGCAGGCCCCCAGGCCGGCCGCCAGATAGTCGTAGGGCGACGGGCCGGTGTCCGTGCCGCCCTTGTCCACGGGCTCGTCGGCCGCCAGCCGGTGGCGGCCCCCTCCACCGTCTGCGCCAGGGGGCCCGCGTCGTTCTCCGACACCCGCACGCTGCCCGGCGCAAGGCCCGGATCGGGACTCTCGGCGGGCGCATCCGCGTCCAGGTAGCGGTCGGCCCAGGCGGCCAGGACGCCGGCCACATAGGCGGCGTCCTGGCGGTCCGTGAGCAGGTGGTTGGCGCCCGGCAGCGACACGAAGCTCTTGGGGTGCATGGCCGCCTTCTCGATTATCTCGCCGGCGTACATCACGTCCACCCGGTC
>CAJXLG010000193.1 GCA_913055885.1 uncultured Rhodospirillales bacterium | reverse complement strand
GCCGGCCGCCAGGAGCACCCGTTCCTCGGGCGGCAGCCAGTCGGCGGCCGCCTCGGACAGGGCCGCGCCCTCGCCCCGGATGGCGCGCAGCCAGGCGCGCACCGCCATGGCTGACGGATGCCAGGGCCGCCGGCCGTCGTCGGACAGGGCGGCGTGCAGGATTTCCAGGGCGCGCTGGATGTCGCCGCCGCGCCGGGCGTAGACGGTGAGCTTATCGTACACTCGCCGCCGTGAGGCGGGCATGGCGCGGAAGAGCCAGCGGGCCAGGCGCTCCGTGGCCGGGTGGTCGGCGACGCGGTGCGCCAGGTGGCCGTTGCCGCCGGCGATCAGGCCAGCCATTCGGCGATCCTTTCCTGGCGCAGGGGGACGCGGTCGATGGGGCCGACCCAGGCCTCCACGGCGGCGACGTCGATGGTGCCGGTCATGGCCTTGACCACGGCGTGCTCGGCGAGCGTCATGCCGCCCAGTTGGTCGAGCCAGTAGGCGTGGGCGTCCGCCATGGCGCCGTCGCCCGTGATGGCCCGGTGGATGAGCCGCAGGATCTCCGTGTCCGGCACCAGGACCTCGGCCACCACCGTGCGGCCGACGGTGCCGGCGAGGCACGCCGGACAGCCCTGGTCGCTGGTCACCAGCAGGTCCCCCACCCCCTCGAACCGGGGCAGGGCCGAGCGCGCGCGCTCCAGCAGCCGGGCCTTGGCGCGGTCCCCGGCGGCCGCCTCGCGCAACGGCCGGGCGCAGGCCAGGCACAGCCGCTTGGCCAGGCGCTGCGACACGAAGCCGTTGATGTTGGCCGGGTCCGTGAGCTTGAACAGGTCCACGCCCAGGTCGTGCAGGCGCGGGATCATGGCCAGCGCGGTGTTGGCGTGCAGGGTGGACCACACCTGATGGCCGCTCATGGCGGCCTGGAGGGCGAGGTTGCCCACGGTGCCGTCGCGCACCTCCGAGATGAGGGCCACGTCGGGGTCCATGCGCAGCATGTGGCGCAGGGCCTGGCGGTACTGGCGGTCGCGCGCCTCGTCGGAGGCGCTGTTGCCGATGCTGATCTGCGTGGCCCCCTCGATGAGGCCCTCCACGGGGTCCTCCACGGTGAGGATGTGGGCCTCGCGGATGCGGCCGCGCGCCGTCTCGTGGGTCCGGCGGTCGCGGATGTAGTCCAGGATGGCCTTGAGGGTGGTGGTCTTGCCGCTGCCCGTGGGGCCGCCGAACAGGGTGATGCCCGTGGGCGACGCCGCGAGGGCCTCGATCTGGGCCTGTTGCGCCGGATGGAAGCCCTGGTCGGCCAGGGTCTTGTGGGCGCGGTCGCCGTAGTGCAGGCGGAGCACCATCTTGCGCCCCACGCCGCCCGGGCAGTGGCCGCCCGAATAGGCGGCGCGCACCCCCTCCAGGCGGCCGGGCAGCTTGCGGGGGTCCGTTATCTCGCCGTTCTGGGGCTCCGTGACCAGGGGCGACTGGTCGCCGGAATCCTGGAGGGCGAAGACGGCGTTGATGAGCTTGAGGCCGTCGCGCGCGTCCAGGCGCCGTATCCAGTGCAGATCGCCGTGGATGCGGAATTCCACCTCGGTGCCGCTGTCGGGGCGCGAGAAGACGTGGATGTCCGAGGCGCCGGCGTCGGCAGCCTCGCGCAACAGGCCCAGGGCCGCCTGCCGGCTTTCGCCGGCGACGGCGGCCGCCTCGGCGCGGGCGTCGCGCGCCTGGGCGTCGCGGATATGGTCGTCGTAGACCCGCACCAGGGCGCGCGCGGGCACCACCACCGTGGCCGCCGGCTCGAAGGGCACGCCGTCCACGGTCCGGCCGCGCGCCTGGTTGAGAATGCTGCGCAGGCGGGCCTGGCGGCGGGCGCTGGCGCTGGCCTCTTCCGTGATGACCACCCGGCCGTCGCCGGTGATGGCCACCCATTCGCGCTCGTGGGGCTTGATGAGGGGCGCCAGGGCGCCGCCGTCGCCGGTGAGGACCGCCACCCCGTCGAGATCGGCCAGCACGGTGTCTGTTCCGTCGTCGGCCAGGCGCTCGGCGAGATAGGACTGGCCGTTGCCGCCGGGCTGCATCAGCGCCCCCCGAGATAGAGGACGCGGTCGAGGCCCCCCGGATGGCGCAGGGCAACGGTGCCCGCCGCCGTCACGGTACGCACGCGCCAGGCGCCCAGGCGGCCGCCGGCGCGCACATGGACACGGCCGCCGCGCCGCAGGCGCAGACGCGCCCGCAGGTCGTCGCCCACGCCGGTGATGGCTTCCACGGCCACGGGCAGGACCTTGATGGCGGCGCCCCTGGCCGGCGCCCGCTCGCCCGCCGCCGCGTCCCTGGCGGCCGGGGCGGAACCGGCGCGGGGCGCGTCGTCGTCGCCGTCGTCGTCCCGGGACGGGGCGTGGGCCTCGCGGCGTTCGCGGCGGGTCTTGGCAATGTCCGTCAACAGCTGCTCGATGGCCAGCTGCTTGCGCAGGCGCATCTGCTCGCTGTTGAGGCGCCGCACCCGCTCGAAACCGGGCGGGCCGTCCGGGTCCGGGCCTTGCGGGCCGGTGCCGGCATGGGCCGGCGCGGCCACCAGGGCGGCGACGCAGGCCGCCGCCAGCCTGTCAGCGATGCCACAAGCGTGCGTCATAGGACCACATTTCCTTTCGACCATGCCACTGGATGGTTTCGATTTCGCTCCCCGGGATGCGGGCCAGGGCATCGGCCCAGCGGCGCGGCGGGAAGGGCGACGTGATTTCCGCCACCAGGGCGCGGACGGTGCGGCCGGGCCCGCCCTCGCGACCGGGCAGGGTCCGGCGGTCCGTGCGCACCCGGCCCCGGCTTTCCGCCCGGGCGACCACGTCCCACAGGTGGTTGCGCAGACGGGCCTGGCGCCATGCCGGCGGTCGGGGCATGGCGTCGGGGCGTTCCAGGGCCAGCCGCACGGTCGCCCGTTCCGCCTCGCCGCCCACGGTGAGGCGGGCGCCGTCGGGCCCGTGCCGGCGCACGGCGGCGGCCATCCATTCCGGCCCGGCGACGGCCGTGTCGCGCTGAAAGGCCAGGCTGGCGTCGCGGCCGTCGCAGGTGAAGGCCGTAGGGGTCCAGCCCGGCACGGACAGCCCCAGCGCCCGGAAGGCGTCGGCACAGCGCGCCGCCACCACGGCCGGATCGCTTGCCGCCGCCCAGGGCGGTGGTGGCGGCGCCGGCGGCGCGGGCTGCGCCTTGACGCCGGCACGGATCATCAGGGCGTTGGCGCCATCGACGATCCGCCCCTGCTGGTGCCAGGCGGTGAGGGCGACGAGCAGGGCGACGCCCGCGGCCAGGCCGGCGCGGCGCATGGTGTTGGACGCCACGGGGCGCAGCACGGCGACGCGGCGGGGCGGCGGCAGGGCATTGCCGAGCACTTGTTCCAGGGTGTCGGTGCCGGCACCGGCCACGGACCAGGCTTCCGGGGCGTGCAGGGCGTGCCACGGGCCGCCGCCCGGGGTCAGGCTGGCCAGGAAATGGTCGCGGGCGTCGGCCTCGCGGGCGAAGAGGGCGTCGCCGTCGGGCAGGATGGCGCCGTCGCGGCGCAGGAAGACGTAATAGCGGCCGTCGTCCAGCCGCCAGGCGCCGGCGGCGTCGGGGGTGCCGCCGTCGGCGTCGCGCAGGACCAGGTCCAGAAGGGCCGCCAGGCTGGGCTGCCCGGCGCGGAGGCCCTCGGCGCTGGCGCCCAGGGCGAATTGGGGGATTTCCGCCGTGGCCCGGGGCACGTAGAGGTCGGCGGCCGTTCCGTGACCGCTGTCGCCCGACGCCAGGTCCCGCACCTCCTCCAGGAGGTCGCTGTCCTCGGCCACGGTGTGCCAGACCAGGGCAGCGGCCAGGGTGTGCCGGCCCAGGGTGACGGTGGGGTCGGCGCCGCGCGCCGCGTCGCGGGGTCCGGGCATGGCGTCAGGCCCCGTCCCGCGGGCCGCGCGACGGCGTCCGGTGGCGCACCAGGGGCGATTCCTCGACGCTGGGCTCCAGCACGATGACCTGGGCCTCGCGCGCCTGCCCGCCGCGCCGGGCGCCGCCCAGGAACCAGTCGTCGGGGGCCATGGTGCCGCGCCGTTCCGTGTTGTCCCCGGCGAATTCGTAGGCGGCGACGACCATCGCGTCGCCCGGCGTCAGGGCCAGTTCCTGGGAGAAGGCGTTGATGGAGACCTCGGGCAGCTGGATGGTGCTGTTGCCCGAGGTGCGGGTGGCGATCTCGTCGAGGTTGGCGATGTGCACGCCCACGCGCATGAGCAGGCGGTTGGACGTGAGCACGTGCGGCAGGAGCTGAAGGGAGAAGCCCTCCACCACTACGCCGGGCTCCAGCTCGGAGGTCTCGTCGCCGTCCTGGTCCGTGGTGACGTTGACCCGGCTCAGGTAGCTGACGGAACGGGTTTTCTGCAGGGGCATGGGGCTGAGGTTGCGGCCACGCAGGGTGGTGCGGCGGCGGACGCTCGCCTCGGCGCGCGTGGCCAGCGCCTGGAAGATGGCCCGGGAGCCGCTGGTGGTGCGGTCGGGGTCCGTCTGGCGCACGGTGTAGGCCACGGCGTTGGGCATCACGCCGCCGAAGGGCGTAACGCCTTCCACTTCCAGGCCGGCGCGCTCGGGGTCGGCCAGCATGGCCTGAACGTCCAGGCCGAAGGCGCGGTTGTCTTCCAGGACCACGTCAATGATGGTCACGTCCACGTTGACCATCTTGTTGAGATTGCGGTTGGTGCGCTCGATGTAGCCCGCCACCCGGCGCAGAAGGGGGTCGGGGCCGCGCACGGTGACGCTGCCCATGGCCTGGGAGACGGTGACGTCGCCGGTATCGCCCGCCATCTGGTTCAGGGCCGTTTCCAGGTCCGCCCAGAAGGTGAGCCGCGCTTCCTGCGCCAGGGTGTGGCTGGTGTCGGACCCCGAGGTGGTGCTCTGGCTGGTTTCGCTGTCGCCCGATGTCTCGGTGCCCGTGGACAGGTCGCTGCCCATGCGCATGGCACCCGGGATGGCGGCCACGTTGAAGGTGCGCGTGCGCAGGCGGTACAGGTGGATGGTGCCGTCGGCGTGGCGCCAGTTGACGCCGAAGCGAGCGGCGAGCAGGTCCAGAAGGCCGGACAGGGGGCCGGAATAGTCCAGCCGCACGCGTGCCGGGCCGTCGCCGCCGGCGGCCCCCTGCGCCGCGCCGCCCAGGCCGGGCACGTCCGTGGCGGCCGGCGGGTTCGTGGGGGCGGGCGTGTTCCGGCGGTCCGGGGCCGGCGCCACGGCCACGGTCACCGGAATGCCGG
>CAJXLG010000192.1 GCA_913055885.1 uncultured Rhodospirillales bacterium | reverse complement strand
TTCAGAAAGCGCCCCGCCCGTCGCACCTGATCCACGGTGATCTCGGCGCGCATGTTGCCCTGGTCGTTGGGCTCACGCGTGAGGGTCATCAGGTCGGGATGGCTGGCCTCCCCTACCCGGCGGGCCGGCCCCGCCTCCGGATCGACGGCGAGGGTCGCCGGAGCCTCGGGCGCGTCGCCGAAAAGGCCCCCGTCATCCGGCGGCAGGCCGTTGACCATGAGGAAGCGGGCGAAACGGTAGGCGAGCGTCGCCTTGCCCACGCCGCGCGGACCGGTGATGAGCCAGGCGTGCGGCATCCGCCCCGCCGCCCACGCCCCCGCCAGCGCCTGTTCGGCGCTCGTGTGGCCTTCCAGGCGCTGGACCTTGCGGGGATGGTCGTCGGGGATCCCCTCCGGCTCCTGTCTGCTCTTCTTGCGGCTCACAGCACTTTTTCCAGATGGTCCGTCACCGCTGCCTGGACGGCGGCCGCCACGGCGTCAGTGTCCCGTGTGGCGTCGATGACGGCGCAGCGTTCCGGCTCGGCCTCGGCCACGGCCCGGAAGCCGCCGCGCACCCGCTCGTGAAACGCGGTGTCCATGGTCTCGTAGCGGGTCTCCTGCCCCTGCCGCAGGCCCGCGCGTTCCAGGCCGGCGGCGACCGGCAGGTCGAGGATCAGGGTGAGATGGGGCCGGAAGCCGCCGGTGGCGAGCCGGTCCATGTCCAGGACGGTCTCGGCTCCCAGGCCGTGCCCGTGGCCCTGATAGGCCACAGTGGAATCGGTAAAGCGGTCGCACACCACCCATTGCCCCGCCGCCAGCGCCGGCCACACGGTGCGCCGCAAATGGTCGCGCCGGGCGGCGAAATGCAGAAGCGTCTCGCTCATGGCGTCCCAGCGCCCCGGCTCGCCCTCCACCAACAGGGTGCGGACGGCCTCCGCGCCCGGCGCGCCACCCGGCTCGCGCGTGGCGACCACGGCCTCCCCGGCGGCTTCCAGGGCCCGCGCCAGCCGCGCCGCCTGGGTGCTCTTGCCGGCGCCCTCGCCGCCCTCGATGGTGATGAATCGCGCTCCCATCCCCGCCGTCAGCTGGACGCCCCGAACACGATGTAGCGCGCCGCGGCGCCCAGGCGGCCGAAAAAGCCCAGGCGACCCACGGCGCGGCCGGCGGCGAGCGGGAAGGTGCGTGCCGCCATCTCGGGGGCCTTGATGCGCAGGGTGGCCAGGCGCTGACCCTTTTTGACGGGGGCCGGGATGGGCCCTTTGTAGATGGCCTTGGCGCTTATCTCGTTGCGGGCCGCCCGCGGGAGCGTCAGGAAGACCCGTTCTTTCGTGACCAGCGGCACCCGCGGCCGCGCCCCCAGCCACACGTCGGCCCTGGTAACCGTCTGGCCGGCCTTGAAGAGCGTATAGTTGCCGAATTCGCGGAAGCCCCAGTCCAGCAGCCGCTCCGCCTCCTGGGCGCGCGCCCGTTTGCTGTCCAGGCCATTCACCACCAGCACCAGCCGGCGGCCGTCGCGTTCGGCCGAGGCCGTCAGGCCATAGCCCGCTTTCGACGTATGGCCGGTCTTCAGGCCATCCGAGCCGAAGTCCTCCTTGTACAGAAGGGGATTCCGGTTGTGTTGCTCGATGTCATTGTACTTGAAGGTTGTCTGGCTGTAATAATGGTAATATTGCGGGAACCTGCGGATGGTGGCGAGCGCCAGTTTCGCCAGGTCGTGGGCCGTGGTCTGGTGTTCGGGATGGGGCCAGCCGGTGCTGTTCACGAAATGGGTCTTGTCCATGCCAAGCTCGCGGGCCTTTTTGTTCATGAGCTCGGCGAAGCGGCTTTCCGACCCGGCAAGGCCCTCGGCCACCACGATGGACGCATCGTTGCCCGACTGGACGATGATGCCGCGGATCAGGTCCTCCACCTTCACCTGGTCGCCCACCTCGACGAACATGGAGGAGCCGCCCTTCTTCCATGCCTTTTCCGACACCGGAAAGGTGTCCTGAAGGGACAGGCGGCCGTCCTTGAGCCGCTCGAAGACCAGGTGGATGGTCATCATCTTGGTCATGGAGGCCGGCGGCATCCGTTGGTCGGCATGCTTCTCCATGAGGATGGCGCCCGTCTCGGCATCGATGAGGATGGCCTCCTCCGCCGACGTTTCCACCGAGGGCTGGGCCATCGCCCGCAACGGCGCGACGACGGCGACACACAGGGCGATCACCGCCAGTATCCAGGTATGGCGGTTCCAGAGGGGCGTGATCCGCATTGCTTAAATCCTGTAACAGATCCTGGATCGGGGCAGCCTAATCAACGATCAGCCGTGCATTGTCGTAGCCGGCGTTCACCACCGAGCGCAACAGGCTATCGGCCGCATCGACGTCGGACACGGGGCCCAGGCGCACCCGGTAGAACTTTTCCGAGCCCACCGTCTTCCTGGTGACACGGGCCCGGCCCAGGTCGGAGAGCCTCGCCTTCAGGTTCCGGGCATTGGCGTAGTCCACGAAGGCGCCCGCCTGGACATAGAGCTTGTTGGGGCCGGTGACGGCCACCTTTTCCACGCCGTCACTGCTGGACGCCCACGCGGCGGCGTTGGTGGCGTCGGTGGTGGTCTCCACGGATGCCTCGACTTCGCCGCCGCCGGCGGTCGCCTTGGCCGTGATCCTGCCCGCCGTGTCGTCGGTCGGGCCGCCCGTTTCCAGGCTGGCCGTCTTCACGTCCGGCGCCGGGGCCTTTTCGGCCTTGAAGGATTCGGGAACGGGCTCGCCGGAACGGGCCCGCCGTTTCGCCACGCGACTTTCCTTCTCCAGGAGCTTGACGCGCACCTTGGCCGTTCCCGCGTCGCGGAATCCCAACAGTTCGGCCGCACGGCGCGAGAGGTCAATGATGCGTCCGCGGGCGTAGGGGCCGCGGTCATTGACCCGCACCTTCAGGGAGCGGCCGTTGTCCAGGTTGGTGACCCGCACGATACTGGGCAGCGGCAGGGTCCGATGCGCCGCCGAAACGGCGTTCATGTCGAAGGTCTCCCCATTCGCCGTTTCCTGGCCGTGAAACTTGGCTCCGTACCACGAAGCGAGTCCCGTTTCGACGTAGGAATAATCCTCCTTGGGATAGTACCATTTGCCGGCCACCTGGTAGGGCTCGCCCACCTTGTACCGCCCCACCTGATCGGGCGACTCGGGCGTGATGCGCTTGGCCGTGTGGACGGCCAGTTCCGTTTCCGCGCAGGCTGCCATGGCCAGGGCCATGACAACGGGGACGATGAAACGGGTGCTCTTCATGGCGATGCCCTGCCCTTACCAAGCGGCCTGCCCTGCCCCACAACCTAGCCCGGATTTTGCAAGAAGTCGATGGCTGCGCGCCGGTGCCAACGCCACCGGCGCCTGAAGGGTTGGCCCGCGCCGGCCGCTTGCCACGTCGAAGCCCCTTGACGATGTCGGTGCATCGGCTGCGGGCCTTTTCCTCGCAATCGGCACGGCGCAGGCCAACACAGCCCGTCGAGTCCGTGCAAAATCCAGGCTAGCGGCCCGCGATGGCGTCGGCAAGCTGCCCGACCGCGAGACCGAAATAGCTGGACTGGTTCCATTCCAGGATCACCCGGAAATTGTTGTACACGACGAAGGCCTTGCCTTCGCTGCGCTCGGGGATGAGGACGGAAGCCTCGATGTCGGCGGTGGGCAGGGGGGCGCCATTGGCCCGCTTGACGCCCATCTCCGCCCACTCGGCCAGTTTCTTCCTGATGTCCAGGTCGGCCTTGGCCTTGTCGAAGTCATCCGGCAGTGTCACCGGGCGCCCCCAGGTCCAGCCCGTTTTCCAGCCCAACTCCGACAGATAGTTGGCGGCGGAGCCAAAGACGTCCGCCTTGGTGTTCCAGATGTCCTTGCGGCCATCGCCGTTGAAATCCACGGCATGCTTCCGGAAGCTGGACGGCAGGAACTGTGGCTGGCCGGTGGCGCCCGCCCACGAGCCCACCATGTTTTCCGGCGGCACGTGGCCGGCATCCAGGATGTGCAGGGCGTGCAGGAACTCTTTCCGGAAAAATTCCTGCCGCCGCCCGTCGTAGGTCAGCGTGGCCAGGGCCGGAATGACCCGGAAGTCCCCTCGGACGCCGCCGTAGTCCGTTTCGATTCCCCACAGGGCGACGATGAAACGCGCCGGAACGCCGTACTTCTGCACGACCCGATCCAGAAGCTCGCGGTTGGCCTTCAGCTTTTCCCGACCCTCGGCGATGCGTTCTTCCGTCACCACCTGGTCCATGTATTCCTGGTACGTCAGGGTGAATTCCGGCTGCTCCCGGTCCAGTTCCACGACGCGCTTCTTGAAGCTGATGCCGGTGAGCGCCTTGTCGAGGGTATCGCTGGCGATGCCCTCGGCACGCGCCTCCTTCCGGAAATCCTTCAGCCACGTCTGAAAATCCGGTCTGTCCGCATTGTTGTCCGCATTCCTGTCGGCGGCCTCGGCCGGGGTGGCGGCCATCAGCGCCACCGCAGCACAACCGAAAAGCGCCCTGGTCACGTTGTTCGTCATGATCCGTATTCCGTTCCAGTGGTTTATCGATTATGCGCCCCGGACCGATTTTCCGGCAAGAGACCCCGCACGTCAACGCGGACCGGGAAAAAGCGTCGGCGTGCGCCCCATGACATAATAAGCCAGCAGCCCCAGCCACTCGTGGGCGGCGGCGTCCAGACGGGCCAGGCTGCCCCCCAGGAAGGCGCCGGGCAGGCTCCGGCCGCTGCCCGCGCGGTCGTCCACGGGCCACGCAACAAGGCTCTCGGCCGGCCAGCCGGCCTGCCGGAAACAGCCCACGGCGCGGGGCATATGGTAGGCCGAGGTCACCAGGATCCAGCGCTCCCCGGGCCGGGGCCGGGCCATGACTTGGGTGTTCCGGGCATTCTCCCAGGTATTGCGGGCCTCGTCCTCCAGCCTGAGGCGCGGCGGATAGGAGCCGGTCGCCTTGAGCAGGGATTCCACGGCCGCGGCCTCCGTGGCCTTTTGATTCAGGGGGTCCCCCGAGCCCCCGGTGAATACGAGCGCCGCCTCGGGATAGCGTCGCGCAAGGGCCAGGAAGGCCGCCAACCGGTCGGCCGACTCGCTGAGCTCCGGCAACGCCATCCCCGGCGGGTCGCCCGGCGTGGCGAATCCGCCCAGGACGACAATGCCGTCAACCCGCTCGGGCGGCGGCTGCGGCCGGCGGAACCGCGCCTCCAGGGGCGCGTAGGCCCATGTCCCCACGGGCAATATTGCGGCCAGGAAAAGAAGTGTGGCGGCCGC
>CAJXLG010000191.1 GCA_913055885.1 uncultured Rhodospirillales bacterium | reverse complement strand
GCCCCGACCTGACGCGCGACCTGATCCAGGCCATCCACGGCACGGGCCATCCCCCCGGCCTCATCGCCATGGAGCCGCCCGAGCGCCAGCAGGCCGACAGCGTCACGGTTGTGGACTGGCACGACATCCTGAACGAGGGCATGGGCCTGGAGACGGACCTGGCCGAGCCCGGGCCGGACACCACGGCGTGCCTGATCTATACCTCCGGGACGAGCGGCGCCCCCAAGGGCGTCATGCTGAGCCACGGCGCCATCCTGCACAACTGCCGGGCCGCCTACCGCCTGCTGGCGGACACGGGCCTCAAGGACGAGACCTTCCTGTCCTTCCTGCCCCTGTCCCACGCCTATGAGCACACGGTGGGCCAGTTCTTCCCCATCTATGTGGGCGCCCAGATCTATTTCTGCAGCGGGCCCGATTCCCTGCGGCACGACATGGCCATGGTCGAGCCCACCATCATGACCGCCGTGCCGCGACTCTACGAGATCATGCGCGACCGCATGCAGCGCCGGGTGGCGCGCCAGTCGCGCCTGCGCCGCTTCCTGTTCCACGCGGCCCTCGCCCTGGGGCGGCGGCGCTACGAGGGCCGCATCACGTGGCCGGAGCGCCTGGCCGACCGTTTCCTGGAGCGCCTGGTGCGCGACGTGGTGCGGACCCGTTTCGGCGGCCGGCTGAAGGCCCTGGTTTCCGGGGGCGCCCCCCTCAATCCGGAAGTGGGGCTGTTCTTCCACGCCCTGGGCGTGCCCATCCTGCAGGGCTACGGCCAGACGGAAAGCGGGCCGGTGGTGAGCTGCAATCCGCCGGCCGCGCCCCGGCTGCACACGGTGGGCCCGCCCCTTTCCGGCGTCGAGGTGCGCACCGCCGAGGACGGCGAGATCCTGGTGCGCGGGCCCAATGTCATGCAGGGCTACTGGAACAAGCCGGAGGCCACGGCGGAAACGCTGGTCAACGGCTGGCTCTACACGGGCGACGTGGGCCACGTCGATGATCAGGGCTACCTCAACATCACGGACCGCAAGAAGGACATCATCGTGCTGTCCGGCGGCGAGAACGTGGCGCCCCAGCACATCGAGGGCCGGCTCACCCTGGAACCCCAGATCGGCCAGGCCATGGTGGTGGGCGACCACCGCCCCCACCTGACGGCGCTCATCGTGCCGGACAGTGACTGGCTGGCAGCCCGGACGGGGGGCCCCGTGCCGGACCGCCCGTCGGCCGATCCCGGGCTGGTGGACGCCATCGAGGGCGTGGTGCGCGGCATCAACGCCGGCCTGCCGGCCCCCGAACGGGTGCGGCGTTTCGTCGTGGTGGACGACCCCTTCAGCGTGGAGAATGGCCTCCTCACGCCGACCATGAAGATCCGCCGGCACCGCATCGCCCAGGCCTATGACGCCGTGATCCGCGGCCTCTATGGCGAGGGCCGCCATGCCGACGATCCCACCGCCCGCACGGTGGGCAGCACCGGGCAGGCGAATCCGTCATGAACGAGCTGAATTTCGAGGCCGTCCAGCTGGTGGTGGGAGAGCCCAACATCCAGGTGCGCAACGCCATCAAATCGGCCCTGCAGGAAAAAGGGTTCGGCCACATAAGCGACCACAACAGCCTGGAGCCCGTGCGCGAGGCCGCCACGGACGCGCACACGGACCTGCTCATCGTGGACACCCATCTGGGCGGCGACCCCGACCACGTTTGCGGCCTCCTGCGCGGCATCCGCCACCACACGCTGGGCGACAACCCCTTCCTCCCCGTCATCGCCCTCACCGGGGACACGGACAAGGCCGTGGTGAAGAAGCTCATCGACGCCGGAGCGGACCACATCATGGGCAAGCCCGTCGCCGTCACCCAGTTGGAGGAACGCATCGTCGCCCTGGTGCGCGCCCGCAAGCCCTTCGTGGTCACCTCGGACTACGTCGGCCCCGACCGCCGTTCCGCCAAACGCCGGCCCGATCCCGACACCGAGGAGATCCCCCTCCTGGAGGTGCCCAACGTCCTGCGTGCCAAGGCCACGGGGGAGGAAGACCCGGAAGCGGTGCGGGCCGCCATCGAGGAAACGGTGGCCGAGGTCAACGAGCACAAGCGCGAGCGCAACGCCGTGCGCCTCGTCCACGCCGCCCGCCGCGTTGCCGGGGCGGCCGGGGCCGCCCAGCTTCACACCGACAAGGCGGCCAAGGAACTGCAAAGCATCCTGGACATCTGCAACGACCTGGAAGCGCGCACCCGGGATACGGGCTACGCCCCGGTGGCCCAGCTTTCCGACGCCCTGGCCGAGGTGGCGGGCCGCCTGCTGGAGCGGACGGGCGACGCCGACGACCGCGACGTCCGCCTGCTGCCGGAACTGGCCCAGGGCGTCCAGCTTGCCTTCCGCGCCGACCCCCGGCACGAGGACCTCGTGGGCCTCATCACGGGCATGATCGCCAGCGCGGAACGCTCCGCCGACCGCCGGAACACCGGCAGGGGCTGACAGCGCCCGCCCCGGCGGTGGGCCGCCCTATCCCTGCGCCGTCTCCGGATTGCGCTCCAGCCACGCCCGCACCGTGGGGGCGTAGGCCTTGTCGGCCTTGAGGATGTGGTTGGTGAGCCAGTCGGCCAGGAATTCCAGGAGGGCGTTCAGGTCCACGGCGTCCGGGTCGAGGTCGAACTCGCGGGCGAGCGTGCCGACCTGGTGCGTGAAGTCCTCGTGGCGGGCGATATGCGCGGTGAGGCCGGCATACCCGGCGGCCTCCATGTAGCGCTCCTCGCGCTCGAAATGCTCCGCCACGTACTGGGTGAGACGCTCCACGACATCCTCCACCTCGCGCGCGGCCCCGCCGCGCTGGATGACCGCGTGCACCTCGTTGATGAGATCCACCAGGGTCTTGTGGTCGTGGTCGATGGCGGGGATGCCCGTCTCGAACTCTTCCTCCCACTCGATGAACATGCAGCTCACGTATCCATTCCTGACAAGGGCCCGCGAAGGGCGCTTCCGGGCGTGTTCATCAGCACGCCGGACCGGCGCCCGTCACGGAACGGTTCACAACCTGCCTGCCGGGTTCGCGCCGGGCCGGGGGAAGGCCCGGCGCACGGGTGCAGGGCCCCGGGATTATTCTTCCATGCCGAGCGCCCGGCAGTAAAGCGCCAGAAGCTCGTTCTGCTCCCGGCGTTCGTGCTCATCCTGCTTGCGCAGACGCACCACCTGGCGCATGGTCTTGACGTCGAAGCCGTTGGCCTTGGCTTCGTTGTAGACCTCCTTGATGTCGTCCTGCAGGCTTTTCTTCTCCGTCTCGAGCTGTTCGATGCGCTCGATGTACTGTCGGAGCTGCTCGGCAGCAACCCCGCCGGTGTCGGCCATGGTGCCCCTCCTTTGTGCTTCCGGGCCGGCGGGGACCATAGCCACGGCCCCGCCGCCGTGCAAGGTGTTCGCATCTGGATTCCGCCGTTGGACATCCTTATGCTTTCGGCGCATCCGCTGGCAAGGAGGCGATCTTGGCGACCTACCATCTGGATCGGCTCAACGTCCTCCTGGTGGAGGACAACGGCTACATCCGGAACATCCTGTACGACATGCTCAACCATCTCGGCGTGGGCCACATCGCCACGGCCGAAAGCGGCAAGGACGCCATCGAGTTCCTCAAGCTGCTCAACGAGCGGCCGCAGGCGGCCGGAGTGCTGGGCATCGACATCATCATCTCCGACCTCCTCATGTCGCCCATCGACGGCCTCCTGTTCCTGGAGTGGGTGCGCAACCGGAAGGACTCCCCCAACCGCTTCGTGCCCTTCATCATGCTCTCGGGCGCGGCCGACATCGGCTACGTCACCCAGGCGCGCGACAAGGGCGTGACGGAATTCCTGGCCAAGCCCTTCTCCGCCCAGAGCGTTTGGGAAAAGCTGGCCCAGGTGATCGAGCACCCGCGGCCCTTCATCGCCACCCAGGCGTATTTCGGCCCCGACCGCCGGCGCCAGCGGCGCGGCCCGCCCGAGGCGGGGGAGCGCCGCGTGCGCACGGACGACGACATCACGTGGGTCTATTCGGCCGATCAGGTCGTCAAGCCGCGCAAGCCGTCCGATGTGTGGGTCTTCCAGCTCCCCAACAACCTGCGCGACAAGGTGGCGGGCGTGGGCGCCAAGGGCCCGCCGGAGCTGCCCCAGGACGTGCTGGAACAGGCGGAGGAGGCGCTGCAGCGCGAGGCCCAGGACTTCGCCGACTGGGCCATCAACTACGTCAAGCAGCTCCACAAGGCCATCCAGGACGCGCGCGACGAGCCCGAGCGCCGGCGCAGCCACTTCGACCACATCAACATGCTGGCGCATGAGCTGCGCGGCCAGGGCGGCACCTTCGGCTATCCCCTCATCACCGTCTTCGCCAAGTCCCTCTATGATTTCACCCAGCCCGGCTGCCGCGAGGACGACGACGCCGTGGAGGTGGTCAAGGCGCACGCCGACGCCATGCGCGCCGTCATCCGCGACCGGGTCAAGGGCGACGGCGGCAAGGTGGGCAAGGACCTCTACAAGGGGCTGCAGGCCGCCATCAAGAAGTATTCCCGGGACAATCAGGAAATCGGCTGACGGATCACCGCACCGGCCGCACGGGCGAACGCGACCCGGGGCGGCAGTTCGCCAGGAGGCGCAGGGGATTGGGCACCTGTTCAAGCTGCTTGGTGACCCGCGCCCGCGTCTTGCCGAAGCGGATGACGTCCTCGATGCGCCGGTCCAGGAAGGCCCAGGTGTCGGCGAAGTCCTCGGAGCGGTCGTCCAGCCACACCAGGAGCGTGCTGGTGTAGACCCCGGCCAGGGTGGCGCGCTTGGTGTACCAGGAGAAATCCGTCGCCGTGTCGCCGATGGCGTGCCACATGGCGTCCACGGTGTTGTACGTGAGCCGGGCCGCCAGGGCGTAGTTCTCCGGGCGCGCCAGGTGGGCGGCGGCCAGCCGCACGGCGTCGCGGTGCGGGGCGCACAGGGTGAGCCGCACGCGGATGGCCGTGGCGATGCGCTCGCGGATCTTCATGCCATCCAGATCCCAGGTGGCGAGCTCCGCCTCCATGTTGCGATCGGCCCAGTCGGTGAAATGGGCCACCATGTCGGGCACACCCTCCGGGAAGGCGCGGTAGGCGGCGGCCTCGTCCTCGCCGCAGTCGGCCAGTGCCCGGTCCAGGACGGCCCGCGTCCAGCCGTCGAAGGGGACGTGGTTGAGGGCCGCCAGCAGCAGACGGTCCTGCAGGGGAATCAGGTCGGGGTCCCGCATCATGGTTCAGCCCTCCGCTTCCTCGCCGGCG
>CAJXLG010000190.1 GCA_913055885.1 uncultured Rhodospirillales bacterium | reverse complement strand
ACCGGATCGCGGCCCACACGCCGTGCGTGGATCTGGCCGTGGTGAGCCGGATGGACAAGAGCACCCTGGAACAGCGCCTGAGCCACGACCTGCCGCAGCACCTGCCGCTCTATTCGGCCTGCCCCGTGCTCGTCCTGCCCGCGGGCCACGACCCGGCGATGCCCCTGGGCCGGCGCGTCGCCATCGGCTGGCAGTACGAGCGCGCCGCCGGCCGCGCCGTGCACGACGCCCTGCCCTTCCTGACCCAGGCGGACGCGGTCTCCATCACCACGGTGCACAAGGAGGCCCCCGTGGACGACCCGCTGGACCGCATCCAGAACCACCTCGTCCGCCACGGGGTGCGCGCCCGGGGCGATGCGCGCACGCGCCAGGGGGGCGAGAGCAACGCCCACGCCATCCTCGACCACTGCCGCGAGCAGCAGGCGGACATGCTGGTGATGGGGGGCTACGGCCGGACCGGCCTCAAGCAGATGATGCGCGGCAGCGTCACCGACCACATCCTGGCCGCCGACGAGATTCCCGTCCTGCTGTCGCACTGATGGCGCCGATCTGCCGCTGCAACCGCTTCACGGCCGAGGACTTCGGCGACGCCGCCCGCCGCGGGGCGCGCACGGTGGAGGGCGCCATCAAGCGCCTGGGCGGCTCGCCCGAATGCGGCAGGTGCATGATGAAGGCCCGCGAGGCCATGGACGCCGCCCGGCAGCGGGCGGAAGAGGCGGAATAGCCGCCTATTCGACCAGCTTCAGGGTGGCGTTCTTCTTCTTCACCCAGCCGTCGTCCGGGTCCTTGACATAGACACCGGGGCCGGCGCGCTGGATCACTTTTTTCGCGGCGATTTTCGCCACCGCCTTGCGCCCGATGTCGTTCTTCGCCGCCACCTCGGCGTACTTTTCGCGGCGCTTCTTGTTGACGCGCGCCACGAGGTCGGCGACCGCCGGCTTGTCCACCACGGCGCCCACGTAGCCGTCGGGCCGCTCCCCGACCCAGCCCTTTTCCTTGGCGGTCTGGAGGTCCAGGGCGGCGGCCGGCCCCGCCGCCAGGGCCAGGATCAGGCCGGCGGCGAAAGTCCGTGGGCGGATCAGGCGACAACGGCGTGGCATGGCGAACGCTCCCCCGCTTGATGGTCAGAACAGATTCTTGTTCTTGTCCAGCAGCTTTTCCACGTCCTCCTCGACGCGGATGCGCACATCCTGCGTGATGTGGACGTTCATGTTGACCACGATGGGCTCCTTGGGCGGCTGCAGCCGGACGGTGGGCTCGCAGGCCGGCAGCAACAGAAGCACCGCGAAAAGAAGGCCCGTAAGGCGTGCCATGATCATTCCTCCCCGAAGCGGCGCAGGCCCTGCCGGATCCGTTCCGGCACCCGGTAGGTCGCCAGTCCGCTGCGCACGAGGGCCATGAGCGGCCCGTCCACCGTCAGATTGAAGCGCACCGGGCGGCCGTCGTAAAGGTCGGGGTTGGCTCCTTCCAGGTGGATCCCCAGGACCACGGACTCGCCCAGGGTGCCGCCCAGGGTCAGGCGCAGGCTGTCGTACCGGAAATTCTCCAGGGCCCGCATGATCAGAATACCGCTTTTCCCCGCCGACCGCAACGCGGCGGGGGTCCTGTCCGGCCGGAAACGCAACCAGCCTTTGTCCATGGCCGTCAGAACACCCGACTTCATGCGGAGTCGGCCGTCCTCCACCACGAGCGGCACCGTGCCGGCCAGTTCCCCCTCGACGGTGAGGTCCTCCAGGGGACTCATCTCCACGAGTCGCTGAATGGCGACTCCGGTGACCTCGACCGGGATGGCGACCTTCTCCAGCCGGCCCGGCGTCAGGCGCACCCGGCGCACCACCAGGTCGCCACCCGCCAGGGCCGCGCCCGCGTGTTCCACCACCAGGCCGCCGTCCCCCGGCAGGTGGAAGCGCAGGCGCAGGTCACGGGCCGGCGGCCCGGCGCCGCGCAGGCGGGCGGCGGCGAGCGCCTGGCCCCCGGGGGTGGTGAGGGGCCGCAGGTCCACCAGCCGCACCACCCCGTTCACCTTCTCCACCACCATCGGCCCCACCGCCACGTCCATGCCGGAAAGGCGCACGCCCAGGTCGGCGTCGCCCGACGGCAGCCGCACCCGGCCCTCCACCCGGGCCCGGCCGTCCAGGGCCAGCCGCCCCTCGGCGGCGGGGACCAGGTGTTCCGCCAGCACCCCTTGCGGCCCCAGGCGCAGCTCCGGGGTGTCGATGTCGAGCACCGCGCCGTCCGCCGTGCGCCGCGCCTTGACGGTGGCCAGTCGCGTTTCCGGGCGGGCGGCGGGATAGGCCCGCAGGGTGGCACGGTCCGCCGCCAGCGGGCCGGCGGCGCGCACCCGCAGCGGCGCCAGCGGCGGCACGGTCACCCGCCGCGCCCGGGCCGACCAGCCGTCCGGCCCGGCCCGGACGCGCACCCCCGTGGCGCGCAGGTCGTGGCGCGGCACGGCAAGGCGCCCGCCCGTGGCATCCAGCGTCCAGCGCAGGCGCCGGCCGTTCCAGTCCAGGGTGCCCGACGCGCCCGGCACGGCGGCCCGGAACGGCAGGGGCCCTTCCGGCACGCCCCGCACATGGCCGCGCACCCCGGGCGCCACCAGGCGACCGTCAAGGCGCGCCGTCACCGTGCCGTCGGCGGCCAGGGCCGCGCGCGCCAGCGCCCCCTTGGCGCGCACGGTGGCCGCCCCGTCCGTCACCGCCAGCCGGTCGCCCAGGGCCAGCCGCGCCGCCCGCAGGCGCACCGGCGCCGCCGGCCGGAAGGCCAGGCGCCGGCCGTCCAGGCGCAGGGTGCCGTGCGCCGCCAGGCGGGCGTCGCGGGCGGTCACCGCGCCCCGCGCCACGTGCCCGGCGCGCGCGCTCACGGTGAGGGGCGTTTCCAGCACGGGCGGCGCGCCGTCCAGCGCCCCCGTGTGCAGCCGCAGCCGGGTGCCACGCGTGCCGGGCGGGTCCACCCCCGCCACCGTGAGCGTCAGGTGGTCCAGGCCCAGATGGCGCGGCACCCCGTCGCCCCACAGGCTGACATGCCCGGCCGTTTCCGCCGTGACGCGCCGGTCACCGGCCGCGGCCACGGCGCGCAGGGCGCCGGCGACCCGCCACGCCGCGCCCTGCCGGCCGACGCTGAGGCGCACGCCGCCGCCCGCCGGGTCGGCCAGGCGTGCCCGCACCCGGTCGCCGCTCAGCCGCCGCGCCGGGCGGCCGCGCGGTGCCGCCGACAGGGTGACGGGGCCGGCCGTGCGCACCCGCCAGCGACCGTCGGCGCGCACGGCATGGACCACGGCGCGCCCGCGCGCACCGGCCAGGAGCCCCCGCACGCGCCCCTCGCGCAGCCGCAGCCGCGCGTCGAGCCGCACCGTTTCCGGCGTCCACACCCCGGCGGCGCGCACGCGCACCCGGCCGCCGGGCCCGGCCACCGTCGCCCGGCACGCCACGCAGCGCACCGCCGCCGGCCGCACGGGGGGCGCGGCGCCGCCGCCGGCGATCCGGCCCAGGCCGGGCACGCGCCAGCCCTCGCCCGCCCGCTCGACGCGCGCGTCCAGGCCGTGCACGGTGACGGCTCCCAGGCGGCCGTGCCACAGACCCGCCAGGCTGAAGCGCACGGTGACCGCGCGGGCCGTCAGACCCGACGCGAGGTGCACGGCTTCCAGGCGCAGGCGGCGGGTGTCCAGGGCGGTGACGGCAAGGCGGGCCTCGGGGAACCCGGCGACACGCGCCGCCCGGGTGAGGGCCCATTCGGCCAGGGAGTCGCGCGCCGCCCACGCGGCGGCGGCCACGGCGGCGACAACGACCAGGGCCACCCCCGGGGCGCGCTTCATCCCGCCGCCCAGCGCACGCCCGCCAGCAGCAGGGCAACAACGGCGATGAGCAGCGGCGCCCACAGGGCGGCGGGCGGGCCGCCCGGATCGGCGGCGTCGCGGGCGTCGCCGGGCGCGTCGGGCCGCCCGCCGTCCCCCTCGCCGGCAGGATTGGACGGTTCGTCCGTCATGGGGTTAGTATCGGGGGGAAACGCGGGTCGTGTCCAGATTCGGACGGAGGCATGCGGACGCCATGACGCACTGGCAGGCGGCGGTGGAATCCACCTTCGACGTGGCCAACTGGTTCGTCGATTACGCCCTCAACAACAACGAATACCTGCAGCCGGCCAAGCTGCACCGGCTTCTGTTCCTGGCGCAGGCCTATTACGCCGTCGCCAACTACGGCCAGCGGCTCATGCCGTCGGTGTTCGTGGTGGGGGAATGGGGGCCGGTGGAGCCCAACGTCTACCGGGTCTTCCAGGCCGGCCGGCCGTACATCGAGCCCGAGCCCCTGTCGCAGGAGGTGGAGCACTTCCTGCAGAGCGTGTGGCGGCGTTTCGGCCACCACTCGGCGGACCGGCTGAACAAGGTGCTGTCCAAGCATCCGCCCTACAAGAACGCGCGCGAGGACGGCGGGGTGAACGCGGAGATCCCGCTGGAGGCCATGCGGGAATTCTACGCCGACCCCACCCAGCACCAGGAGAGCCCGGAACGCGCCCGCGAGACGGCGGGCGACGGCCTGTCCGTGGAGGACGTGCTGCGCCCGCGCGTCATGCCCAACCAGAAGGGCGAGCCGCGCAACGTCAACAAGTGGATGCCGCCCCAGTACAAGAAGGGCGAAGGCAAGCAGACGGGCGGCGGCCGGGGCGGCGGAAGCGGGCGCCAGCGCAAGCGCCGCACCCCCCGGCCGCACGAGTGAGCGCCGCCGCGAAAACTACTTCGGAGACGACGTCTTCTTGCCCGCGCCGTGCGCCTTTTCCAGGGACTCGCCGGCCTTTTCCAGGGCGCCCTTGAAGCGTTCGCACGGGTCCTTGCGGGGGCGGCGCGGCGTGAACCAGACGTAGTCGAAGGGCGGCCGCGCCGAATCGAACCGGGCGCCGTAGGCGGCCGGGTCCGTGACGCCCTCGGCCACCTCCACGAAGCCGATGCTCATGATCTTGCCGCCCTCCACGTGGCGGCGCAGGAGCCGCGGCACGCCCCGGTCCAGGCGGGCGTGGCCGTTGCCCGTGACGAGCACCCCCAGGCCGTAGCCGGCGCCCGTGCGCAGGTTCAGGGCGAGCGCCCCGTTGCGCGCCCGCTGCGCCGTCACCATGGCGTCCAGGGCCGATTCGGGCAGCATGTCACAGTGGCCCTCGCGGATGCCGCGCCGCATGGCGTCGTACAGGTCGGACGGCAGGTCCTCGCCCAGGCCCAGCCGATGGCGCCGGCCGGGCGACAGGCTGCCCGCCCCCTGGCGGGCGACGGCCTCGGCCGCGTCGCTGCAGAGGGCAA
>CAJXLG010000189.1 GCA_913055885.1 uncultured Rhodospirillales bacterium | reverse complement strand
TTTTTACAGGCCCGCCCCCCCGGCCCGCCGACACGCCCGGCGCAGGCGCGCTTCGGCTTCCGGTCCCAGGGGGCGGCCGTCGTAAAGCACCCGGCCGTCCGGCCCGATCAGCAGGCGGCCCAGGGACAGGCTGCCGGCGAGGCCGAGGGCGCTTTCCGCGCTCCCCTTCAGCGGGTCCACGTCGAGGGGCAGGACGAAGACCTCGGGCACCACCCGCTGGCGCCGGCGCGGCCCCTCGGCCGGGACCACCGGGTCACCGTGCACGTCCACCCCGGGCGTGTATTCGGGGCCCTGCGCCCCCCGGGCGTCGGCCTGAAGCTGCCGGCACAGGGCGCGCGACACCAGCATCCGCCGCGCGGGCGGTTCGTTGTCACCGGCCGATTCGTCCGCCTGCCCCGCCATCGCGGGGGGCGCGGCCACAAGCGCGGCCGCGACGACCGCCGCCGCGCCGCCGGCGCCCCGAAACCTGAAGCCGCATCTCATGAGAATCCTCCAAGCCCCTGATCCTGAAGATGGTTTCCACCAAAACCGCCCTCCCGGCGGCGATATTTCATGCGTCGCATGCTGCGCTGCGCCTAAGAATATGCCAAAAGAGGGATGACACGTGGAAATCCATTGCGTAGGGTGATCCCTGTTCGGACGCGAACCGCCAGACTTCGGCGGTGCGGCCCGAGTTCTGGGGAGGATGGCGGCGCTTGAAGCGCCGCTTCAACAAGACCAAGAAAGGCACGGTGGCCCTTTCGGCCAACCGACCCCGGATGGCGGCGGCTCCACGTGCCGGAGCCGCCGTCTTCTTCGTTCCCTACCCTTCCGCCAACGGCGGATGGCGCACCCACGGCGGATCCCAGGCCAGGGTTTCCGCGTACACGGGGCAGGTTTCGCGGTGCGCCCCGGGCAGGTAGCCCAGGCTCATGAGGAACTCGTTCACCAGCTCCGGCCCCGTGAACCGGAAGGTGGCCCGGAACAGCTTGACCCACGCTTTCAGGGCGCGCGGGTGGTGGGCGTCCAGCCACGCCCGGAAGCCGCCGTGGCTGGCGCGCAGGGCCTGGACCCGGGCGGCATTGTCGATCACGGCATCGATCTTGCGCCGGTTGCGGATGATGCCCTTGTCGGCCAGGAGGCGTTCCCGCTCGGCGTCGCCGTAGGCGGCCACGGCATCCACGTCGAACCCGTCGAACGCGGCGTTCAAGGCCGTCCGCTTCTGCAGCACGAGTTTCCAGTTGAGCCCCGCCTGGAAGATCTCCAGGCACAGGCGCTCGAACAGCACCCGTTCGTCGGCGGCGGGAAAGCCGTACTCCCCGTCGTGATACGGCGCGTGCACCGGGTCGTCCGGCGCCACGTCACAGTACCAGTTCACGCTTCCTCCAGCTCCGTAAGCGTGCCGCAGAAGTCCTTGGGATGCAGGAACAGCACGGGCTTGCCGTGGGCGCCGGTCTTCGGCTCGCCGTCGCCCAGGACGCGGTGGCCCGTCTCCTTGAGCCGGTCGCGCGCCGCCAGGATGTCTTCCACCTCGTAGCAGACATGATGGATGCCGCCCGAGGGATTCTTTTCCAGGAAGCCGGCGATGGGCGAATCCGTCCCCAGCGGCTGCAACAGCTCGATCTTGGTGTTGGGCAGCTCGACGAAGACCACCCGCACCCCGTGGTCCGGCTGATCCACCGCCTCGGAGACGGTGGCGCCCAGGGCGTCCCGGTAGGTGGTGGCGGCCTGGTCCAGATCGCTGACGGCGATGGCAACGTGGTTGAGGCGTCCGATCATGTGGCTGTTCCCTCCCGACAAGGGCGCGGGCGGGGGTCAGGCCCCCACCCGCACAACGTGGATCTCCGTTTCCGGCTTTTTGCCCATGGCCCGCCGGAAGCCCCGGCGCACGGCGAGCCGCGCGGCCTCGCGCACGGCCCCGTCATCACGGCCGCCGTCACCGTTGAGGCCGTCCACGGCCTGGCGCACGTCGGCCACGATGGCGTCATGCAGGGCGCCGTCATCCTTCTCCACCAGCCCCGGGGCGGAGAGCTGCGGCGCGCTGAGCAGGCTGCCCGCGCCGTCCACCACCACGGTGGCGGTGGCGGCGCCGTTATAGATCATGCGCCGCCGCCGGCGCAGAAGGTCGCCGTCCAGGCGGCGCAGGTCGCCGCCGTCGATGGCCAGCCGGCCGTTGGGCACCTCGGCGATGACTTCCGGCGGATCGGGCGCCAGGCGCACCACCTGGCCGTTTTCCGCCAGCACCGATTCCCCGGCCCCCCACTCGGGGGCCAGCTCGGCGTGCTCCATGAGGTGGCGCAGCTCGCCGTGCTGGGGCACCACCGTGCGCGGCCGCACGAGCTGATACAGGCGTTCCAGTTCCTCCCGCTTGGGATGGCCGGAGACGTGGACGAAGTGGTCGCGCTCCGTCACCACCTCCACCCCCAGCCGCGCCAGGTTGTCGTAGAGCCGGCCGATGGCCTTTTCGTTGCCGGGAATGACGCGGGAGGAAAAGATCACCACGTCGCCCTCGTCGAGCGTGACGTGGGGGTGGTTGTCCTGCGCCACCCGCGACAGGGCGGCCTTGGCCTCGCCCTGGCTGCCCGTGCAGATGTACAGGATGCGGTCGTCCGGGATGTAGGCCGCGTCGTGTTCCGTCAGGAAGGCGGGCGCGTCCTGCATGTAGCCGCACGACCGGGCGATGTCCACCATGCGCCACAGCGAGCGGCCGACGAGGGCCACCTCGCGGTCGTTGGCCTGGGCCGCCTTGGCGATGCTTTCCACCCGGGCCACGTTGCTGGCGAAACAGGCCACGGCAATGCGCCCCTCCTCGTAGCGCCCGATAAGGGGCACCAGGCTCTCGCGCACCGCGGCCTCGGAGTTGGTGTGCCCGGTGGAGAAGACGTTGGTGGAATCGCACACCATGGCCACGACGCCCTCGTCCCCCAGGGCGCGGAAGGCCTCGGTGTCCGTCACGTCGCCGATGAGGGGGTCGGGGTCCAGCTTCCAGTCGGCCGTGTGCAGCACGGTGCCGTTGGCGGTGCGCAGCACCACGGAATGGGCCTCCGGGATGGAGTGCGTGACGTGGATGAATTCCAGGTCGAAGGGCCCCACCCGGAACGGCTGTCCGGGATACACCGTGTGAAGCGACACCTCGGCGGGCTCGATGCCCGCCTCTTCCAGCTTGCTCTTCACCATGGCCATGGTGAAGGGCGAGGCGTAGATGGGCGCCCGGAGCCGCCGCCACAGCCAGCCCACGGCGCCCACATGGTCCTCGTGGGCGTGCGTCAGGACGATGCCGGCCAGCCGCTCGGCCTGGTCCTCGATGAAGGCGGGATCGGCCACCAGGAGGTCGAGGCCCGGGTTGGTGTCGTCGGCGAAGCCCACGCCGCAGTCCACCATGACCCACTGGCCCGCCTGGCCGTACAGGCCCATGTTCTGGCCGATCTCGCCCGACCCGCCCAGCGGGACGTAGAGTAGTTCCTTATCCTTGGGTATCACGGTCGCTATCCGGCTCCTTCTTGTGGTTTCTGCGGTGGATTTCGAGCAACCCGCGCAGGGTGAGATCCTGGTCCAGGTGGTGAATGGCCGGCGTGGCGCGCGCGAACAGCGGCGCCAGCCCGCCGGTGGCCACCACCGTCATGGCTGTTCCGTATTCCGCCTGGATGCGTTGCACCAGGCCCTCGATGAGGCTGACGTAGCCCCAGTACACGCCCGACTGCATGGCGGGTACGGTGGCCGAGCCGATCACCGCCGGCGGCTGTTCCACCGCCACGCGCGGCAGGCGCGCCGCCGCCTGGTGCAGGGCTTCCAGGGAAAGGTTGATGCCGGGGGCGATGACGCCGCCCCGGTAGGTGCCGTCGGCGGCCACCACGTCGAAGGTGGTGGCCGTGCCGAAATCGAGGATGATGAGGGGGCCGTCGTAGGCCGTGTGCGCCGCCACGGCGTTCACCAGCCGGTCGGGTCCCACCTCCTCGGGCCGGTCCATGGCGATGCCGCAGCCGGGGTCCACCTCCGGATCGCCCACCACCAGCGGCACCACGCCGAAATAGCGCTCGCACAGCCGGCGCAGGGAATAGAGGTTGTCGGGCACCACGGAGGCCACGATGGCGGCGTCGATGTCGGCCGCCGCCAGGCCGTCCAGCCCCATGAGATGGGTCAGCCACACGGCATACTCGTCCGCCGTCCGGTCGGCGCGCGTGGCGCTGCGCCACTCGCCGCGCACCCGCGTGCCGTCGTAGACGGCGAAGATGGTGTTGGTGTTGCCGGAATCGATGGCCAGGAGCATGGGCTAGGTCGCGAAAAAGACATCCCCGGCCAGCACCCGCAGCCGCCGGCCGTCGGCATCAAGCAACAGCGCGCCGTCCGCGTCAAGCCCCGCGAAGGTCCCGGTCCGGGCCGTGCCGTCCACGATGGCGCGGACCGGGCCGCCCAGGCCATGCGCCCGCGCCAGCCACGCCGCCCGCACGCCCGCCAGGCCCTCGCGTCGCCAGCGGTCGTACCATGGCGCCAGGCGGCCGAGAAGCGTCTCGGCGACCGTTCCCGGCCCGGCCGTCGCGCCGTGGGCGGCAAGCGCCGTCGCCGGCAGGTCCGGCGGGGCGGCGGCGACATTCACGCCGATGCCGAGGATGATATGGTCCCGGCCACCTTCCAGGAGAACCCCCGCCACCTTTTTTTCGTCAAGGAGGACGTCGTTGGGCCACTTGGCCCGCGGCTCGGGGGCGTCCCCGGGCAGCAGGGAGTCCAGGGCATGGCACAGGGCGACGCCGGCGACGAAGCCGACGTGCGCCGCCTCGCCGGCCGGCCGGCCGGGGCGCAGGAGGACGGAGAGCGCCAGATTGCCCGGCGGGTCCTGCCACGCCCGCCCGGCGCGCCCCCGGCCCCGCGTCTGGCGGGCGGCCCGCACAACGGTCCCTTCCGGCGCCCCATCGGCCGCCAGCCGCCGCGCCTCGTCCTGGGTGCTGGGCAGGGAATCGTGCAGGTGCCAGACGGGGGCCCGCATGGGCCCGCCGTCAACCCGCCAGGAGCGCGGCGGCCGCCACCTGGGCGCCCGAGATCACCGGCCCGGGCACGGCGAAGAAGAAGGTCACCACCACCGCCGTCACCCCCATGATGAGGCCCATGTCGCCGCCGATGGGCCGATCGAGCGGCTCCACCGGGGCGTCGAAGTACATCACCTTAACGATGCGGATGTAGTAGAAGGCCGCCACCACGCTGGTAAGCACGCCGATGATGGCGAGGGCGTAGTTGCCCGTCTGCACCGCCGCCATGAAGACGTAGAGCTTGCCGAAGAAGCCGGCCAGCGGCGGAATGCCCGCCATGGAGAACATGAACAGCGCCATG
>CAJXLG010000188.1 GCA_913055885.1 uncultured Rhodospirillales bacterium | reverse complement strand
CTTCTCCGACTTCGAGGTCGGCCTGCTGCACGGCCGCCTCTCGAGCGAGGAGAAGGACGCGGCCATGCGCTCGTTCGCCGGCGGGGGGGTGGACCTGCTGGTGGCCACCACCGTCATCGAGGTGGGGGTGGACGTGCCGGCGGCCACGGTGATGGTGGTGGAACACGCGGAACGTTTCGGCCTCGCCCAGCTTCATCAGTTGCGCGGGCGCATCGGCCGTGGCGGCGACAGGGCGACGTGCCTGCTGCTCTACACCCCGCCCCTTGGCGAGACGGCGAAGGCGCGGCTCAACGTGCTGCGCGAGACGGAGGACGGCTTCCGGCTTGCCGAGGAAGACCTGCGCCTGCGCGGCGCCGGCGAAGTGCTGGGCACCCGCCAGAGCGGCCTGCCCGACTACCGCCTGGCGGACATCAACGCCCACGCCGACCTCATCGGCGTCGCCGCCGCCGACGCGCGGCTGGTGCTCAACCGCGATCCCGACCTGGAGGGGGAGCGCGGGCAGGCCTTGCGCACGCTGTTGTACTTGTTTCAGCGGGACGCGGCGGTGCGTTACTTGCGGTCGGGGTGAAGAACCCGGCCTCTACCCGGTTGCCTCCCCCTCCTGCTGCCGTTCCCACAGCCGGGCATAGGCCCCGCCCTTGTCCAGGAGATCGCCGTGCGTCCCGCGTTCCGCCACCTGTCCGTCCTCGAGGACGATGATCTCGTCCGCATGGACCACCGTGGACAGCCGGTGGGCGATCATCACCGTCGTCCGCCCCGAGGACACGGCGTTCAGCGCCGCCTGGATCTCCTTTTCCGTGTGCGTATCGAGGGCCGAGGTGGCCTCGTCGAACACCAGGATGGGCGGGTCCTTGAGCATGGTGCGGGCGATGGCGACGCGCTGTTTCTCGCCGCCGGAGAGCTTCAGGCCGCGCTCCCCCACCCGCGTCTCGTAGCCCTCGGGCAGGCTTGCCACGAAATCGTGGATCCGGGCGAGTCGCGCCACGTGTTCCACCTCTTCCTGCGTGGCATCGGGGCGGCCGTAGGCGATGTTGTAGCCGATGGTGTCGTTGAACAGCACCGTGTCCTGGGGAACGATGCCGATGGCCCGGCGCAGGGAATCCTGGGTCACGCGGCGCACGTCCTGGCCGTCCAGGCGCACGGCGCCGTCGGTCACGTCGTAGAACCGGAACAAGAGCCGGGCGATGGTGGACTTGCCGGCGCCGGTGGGGCCGACGAGGGCCACCGTGTGCCCCGGCGGTACGTGGAAGCTGACGCCTTTCAGCACGGGCCGTTCCGGGTGGTAACCGAACCAGACATTGTCGAAATCCACGGCGCCGCCGGCCACGTGCAGGGGCTCGGCGTCGGGGCGATCCGTCACCTCGGGCTCGGCGCCCAGGAGGTCGAACATGTGCTCCAGGTCGGCCAGCGACCGCCGGATCTCCCGGTAGGCCGTGCCCAGGAAATTCAGGGGGATGAAAAGCTGCAACAGGTAGGTATTGACCATGGCGAAATCGCCCACGGTCATGGCCCCGGACTTCACGTCGTAGCCCGCCATGAGCATGATCACCACCAGCCCCACGGCGATGATCACCGCCTGCCCCGTGTTGAGCACGGCCAGGGAGGAACGGGAGTCTATGGCGGCCCGCTCGTAGCCCTTGAGGGCCTCGTCGAAGCGCGCCGCCTCGTGGTCCTCGTTGTTGAAGTATTTGACGGTCTCGTAGTTCAGCAGGGAATCGATGGCGCGGGTGGCGGCCTCGGATTCCGTTTCGTTCATGCGCCGGCGGATGGCGATGCGCCATTCCGTGAGCCGCACCGTGTAGGCGGCGTAGAGCCCCACCGTCCCCACGATCAGAAGCGCATACCAGGCGTTGAAGAAGCCCCACAGCACCCCCGCCACGAGCACGATCTCCAGCGCCGTGGGGACGATGTTGAACAGCACGAAGTTGAGAAGGAACTCCACGCCCTGCGTGCCGCGCTCGATGGCCCGGCTGATGCCCCCGGTGCGCCGGTCCAGGTGGAAACGCAGGGAGAGGTTGTGCAGATGCCGGAACGTCCGCATCCCCACGGCGCGGATGGCCCGTTGCGCCACCCGCACGAAGACGGCGTTGCGCAGCTCCGCCAGGCCGCTGGAGAGAATGCGCGCCAGGCCGTAGGCGAGGATGAGCAGCACGGGCACCGCGATGGCCGCGCTCGCCGCGTCCTCCTTGGCGGGCGACAGGGCGTCCACGGCGTCGCCGAAAAGCACGGGCACGTAGACGGTGGCGCCCTTGGCCCCGCCCAGGCAGATCAGGGCGATCACCACGCGCGCCCGCATGCCGGTGTCCGGAGGCCACAGGTAGGGCAGCAGGGTGCGCAGGGTGCGGCCCGGGTGGGCGGGGCCACCGGAAGGCATGGGTTGTTTGCCGCGTCGGCTCATGGCGCGCCATATGGGGCCGGACGGGTACGGGGGTCAACGATGCAGTGCGGATGCATTGAAACCCGGCGCCGGTCGGGCCACCCTGTGGGAAGGGTATCGAGGGGTATTGCCATGTTCGTCCGCTATCCGTCCCGCCATCGCGAGTCCGCCGTCACGCCGTACCAGGCCTACCTCAACCGGCGGCAGTTCCTGCGCGCCGGGGCCGGGGTGGGCGCCGCCGTGGCGACGGTGGCCGCCGCCGGGCCCGCCGCCGCCATGGGCGACCCGGAAGCGGCGCGCGAGGCCGCCAATGGCATGGAGCTGACGGCGAAAAGCGATGCCCTGAGCTACAACAATTTCCTGGAACTGGGATCCGGCAAGGAGGCCCCGAAGGAAAACGCCCATCTCCTCCCCACGGACGACTGGACGGTGACGGTGGACGGGCTGGTGAACCGGCCCATGACCTTCGGCATGGACGATCTCACGAAGCGGTTCCCGCCCGGGGAGCACATCCACCGCCTGCGCTGCGTGGAGGCGTGGTCCATGGTCCTGCCGTGGCAGGGCTTTCCCCTCAAGGCGCTCCTGGACCTCGTGGAACCCCTGGGCAAGGCCGGCTTCGTCGCCTTCCGGTCCATTCACGCGCCGGAAAAACTGCCCAACCAGGGCAACGGCGACTACCCGTGGCCCTATTCGGAGGGGCTGCGCCTGGACGAGGCGCGGAATCCCCTCACCCTGCTCGCCACGGGCCTGTATGGCGAATCGCTGCCGCCCCAGAACGGCGCGCCCGTGCGGCTGGTGGTGCCGTGGAAGTACGGTTTCAAGAGCGCCAAATCCATCACCCACATCACCCTGGTGGAGGACCGGCCCGAGACCTTCTGGCACACGGTGGCGCCCGAGGAGTACGGCTTCTACGCCAACGTGAACCCCGACGTGGACCACCCCCGCTGGAGCCAGGCGCGGGAACGCCGCATCGGCGATCTGTTCAAGCAGCCCACCGAGATGTTCAACGGCTACGGCGACGAGGTCGCCCACCTCTATGCCGGCATGGACCTCAAGAAGCATTACTGACGGGGCCGTGCGGACGGTCCTGGTGGCGGGGCCCCTGGCGGGTCTGGTGGCGACGGGATTCGTCGAGGGCCTGGGCGCCAACCCCGTGGAGGCCGTGACCCGCTACCTCGGCCGCTGGGCGCTGCGACTCCTGCTCGTCACCCTGGCCCTGGCGCCGCTGGCGCGGTTCGCCGGCACGGGCCGGCCGCTGGCGTGGCGGCGGGCGGCGGGGCTGGCCGCCTTCGGCTACGCCTGCCTGCACGTTGCCACCTACGCCGTGTTCGACCTGGGCCTGAGCCCGGCCGCCTTTTTCGACGACGTGGCCAAACGCGCCTACATCACCCTGGGGGCCGGCGCCTTCCTTCTCCTCGCCGGCCTCGCCGCGACCTCGGTGCGGGCCGTCGCCCGCCGCCTGTCGCCCGGCACCTGGGCGGCCGTGCACAGGGCCGTCTTCCCGGCGGCGGTGCTGGCGGTGCTGCACCACGCCTTCATGCTGAAGACGAGCCTGACGCCGGCCCTCTTTCACGGCGGAATCCTGGCGCTCCTGCTGGCCCTGCGGGCCGTCCCCTACCGGTGGAGCAGCCGCCGCACGTAGTTGGGCAGGGCGAAGCTGCCCACGTGGATGTCCGGATTGTAGTATTTCGTCTCCAGGCCCAGGGGGTCGAACCGCTGGCGGATGGTCTCGGCGTCGTGCCGGCGGTTCTCCGGGTCCAGGCTGGCCCAGCCGAGCGTCATGAAGCCGCCCGTGTAGCTGGGCACGGCCGTGACGTAGAAGGACACGTCGGGGAAGCCGGCGTCGGACAGGCGTTGATAGCTGGTGGTCACCTCGTCGCCCTGGGCGTAGGGAACACCGTTCTGCGTCACCAGGATACCGCGCTCCGTGAGGTGCCGGCGGCAGTCCGTGTAGAAGTCCGTGGTGAAGAGCACCTCGCCCGGGCCGATGGGGTCCGTGGAATCCACGATGATGACGTCGAACCGCTCCTCGCTTTCCTTCACGAACTTCACGCCGTCGGCGATGACGACGCGGGCGCGCGGATCGTCGAAGGCGCCCCGGGAATGGTTGGGAAGCCAGGTCTTCGCCGTCTCCACCACGCTTTCGTCGATCTCCACCATGGTGGGGGCAATGCCGGGGTGGCGCAGCACCTCGCGGAGCATGCCACCGTCGCCGCCGCCAACGATGAGCACCTTCGCCACGCCGCCGTGGGCCAGGATGGGCACGTGGGCCATCATTTCGTGATAGAAGGGCTCGTCACCCTCCGTGGTCTGGATGACACCGTCCAGGGCCATGACCCGGCCGAAGGTCTCGTTCTCGAAAATGGCCAGGTCCTGATGCTCCGTGCGCTCGTGGTGCAGGGTGCGGCGCACGGCGAAGCTCTGCTCCCAGTGCGGATGCAGGGTTTCGTTGAAGCGCATCATGGCCGTTGCTCCCTGTTGCGGTGGCGGGTCGATTGCCCGTTTTGTCGCCGAACCGGCGGCGCCCGCGCAAGGGGGCGACGGCCTCCGGGGCGAAGCGCATGGTGACGGTGCGCCGCAGCACGTTTTTTCGCCCGGCGGCCCCTTCCCTCACCCGCCCCGGATGCCTATTTTGGGCGCGCCATGCGACGCAATCGTTCCGCCAAAATCGTTGCCACCCTGGGCCCCAGCAGTTCGGGCGAGGCCGAGATCGAGGCCCTCTTCCGCGCCGGGGCCGATGTTTTCCGGCTCAACTTCAGCCACGGCTCCCACGAGGAGCACCGGGCGCGGCTTTCCGTGATCCGGCGGCTGGAGGAGCGCTACAAGCGGCCCATCGGCGTCATCGCCGACGTTCAGGGGCCCAAGCTGCGCATCGGGACCTTCCGGGACAAACGCGTCCACCTGGCGCCGGGCAACGTCTTCCGGCTCGACCTCGACCCGCAGCCGGGGGACGAAAAACGCGT
>CAJXLG010000187.1 GCA_913055885.1 uncultured Rhodospirillales bacterium | reverse complement strand
CCCCGCCCCGGTCAGGGGCGAGAGCCTGCGTGGCGACTGAACGCCCGTCCAAACGGGCTGCGCCCGTTTGGACGGACAATGCTTTAATGTTCGGGAGTATGGGTCCATGGGTTTCGGTATCATACCCGGCCACCGATGCGGGAGGGTGCGGCCGTGATCGCGTGCCGCACAGACAATCCCGCCGTGCGCCGCGCCTTCGACGCCCTCGCCGCCGTCATGACGGCGAACGGGGCGTGGGGCCATCCGGAAGCCGTCCTGGAAGAGGCGGGCGGCCACGTGCGCATCCCGGCGCCCCCGCCGGCGACCGACGACGAACCGCTGCTGTCCGTGCCCGTCCTGTGCCTGCCGCCGGTGGCGGCCCTGTGCCTGGACGGCGACGGGCGCATCGGGGTGGTGGACCGGGCCCGTGAGCTGCCGGAGACCACGCGGCTGACGGCGGAACGGCTGGCGGCCTTCTACGACGCCGTGGGCAAGCTCGACGCCCACGCCCGCGAGCATCCGCTCTTCGCCCTGGATGCCTGCCGTGCCGTGCGCGACAAGCTCATCGCCGGCCGCGCCGGGGCGGTGGCGACGGACCGCCTGGGCGAACTGGACGACCCGGCGGCGCGCGGGCGGCTGTTGCTGGAAAGCCTGCTGGAGAGCCGGCACTTCGATCTGCCCGGGGTGGGGCGGGTGCTCCTGCCCCTCATCGACTGCCTGAACCATCACGGCGGTGCCCCCACCTTCCAGGTGGCGGAGGGATCGGCCGCCGTGTGGGTGGTGAACGCGCGGCCGGCGGGCACCGCCGAGGTCTTCGCCCGCTACCGCACCCTGGACCCGCACGACGCCCTGTTGAGCTACGGCTTCGTGGACGAAAGCCACAACCTTGTGCGCTCCGTGCCGCTGCGCGTGGCCCTGGAAGCGGGGGCGGTGCTGGACGTGGCGGGAACCGGCATGGCGCCGCCCGCCGCCGACGCCATGCCCGCCGACGTGGCCGACCTGCGCCCGTGGTTCCCGCGCGAGGTGACGGTGGACGACGGGCATGTCCGGGTGTCGGACATCAACATCCCCGGCCCGGCGGCGCCCTGGGCCCTGCGGCGGGTGCTGGGCGCCTTGCTGGCGCGCGCCCGGCCCGACGCCCCCGGCCCGGAGCGCCTCATGGCGGTGAAGCGGGCGGAAAGCGCGATCCTCGCCGAGAACCGGCAATACTACGCCGACCTGGCGGCCCTGGCCGACGCCTGCCGCGACGACGCCAACCCGTGCCTCGCCAACGTCAGGCACCTGTGCGCCGTGCAGGAAGCGCGCCTGGCGGGACATGCCAGGCGGGTGGGGGTGTAACAAGCCCTGTCTTGCGGCGCAGCGCCGTGGCGGGTAGAACGCCCGTATGGACGAGAACCGCGCGCTGCTTCTGGAGCAGCTCCTGCCCGACGAAGAAGCGACCCGGGCGCTGGCCGGCCGGCTGGCGCGGCTGGCGCAGGGGGGTGACGTTTTCGCCCTCTACGGCGACCTGGGGGCCGGGAAGTCCGTTTTTGCCCGCGCCTTCATCCACGCCCGCGCGCACATGGACGGCGCCCCCGCCGAGGAGGTGCCCAGCCCCACCTTCACCCTGGTCCAGACCTATGCCTACCGCTCGGGTACCATCTGGCATTTCGATCTCTACCGCCTGGGCGGGGCCGACGAGGTGTGGGAGCTGGGGCTGGAAGAGGCCCTGGCCGGGGGCATCACCCTCATGGAGTGGCCCGACCGCCTGGGCGGCTGGCTGCCCGCCGGGACGCTGGGGGTGCATCTGGCGCACGGGCCGTCGGCGGAAGCACGCGTGGTGAGCCTTGTCGGCCCCGGGGCGTGGCAGATGCGGCTGGCGCTGGAGGCGGCGGGCGGATGACGGACGACCGCGCCGCCGCCATGCGCGCCTTCCTCGACGCCCGCGGCTGGGGCGGCGTGGAACCGGCGCTGCTGGCCGCCGATGCTTCCTTCCGGCGCTATTTCCGCCTCACCGCCGGGAACGGCGAACGCGCCGTGCTCATGGATGCGCCGCCCGGCCGGGAGGACGTCCGGCCCTTCCGCGATCTTGCCGAACACCTGGGCCACCTGGGCTTCTCGGCGCCGGAAATCCTGGCCGACGACGAGACCAGGGGCTTCCTGCTGCTGGAGGACCTGGGCGACGCCACATACACCCGCCTCATCCGCGAGGGGGCGGACGAGGCGGCCCTCTACCGCCTCGCCACGGAAGTGCTCATCGCCCTGCACAGCCTGCCGGAAGCGCGCGCCGTGCCCGAGGGCCTGCCGCCCTACGACCGCGCGCGCTTCCTGGACGAGGCGGCGCTTTTCATCGACTGGTACCTGCCCGCCGTGACGGGCCGGAACGCCACGCCGGACGCGCGGGCCGACTTTTTCGCCGCGTGGGATCAGGTGCTGCCGGCCGTGGAGGCCGTACCCCGGTCGTTGGTGCTGCGCGACTACCACGTGGACAACCTGATGCACCTGCCGGGCCGCGAGGGGGTGGCGGCGTGCGGCCTGCTGGACTTCCAGGACGGCGTGGCGGGTCCCGCCCTCTACGATCTGATGTCGCTTCTGGAGGACGCCCGGCGCGACGTGCCCCGGGAAATCGTGGACCGCGAGCGCGCGCGCTACCTGGCCGCCTTCCCGGCCCTCGACCGCGGCGCCTTCGACGCGGCGTGGGCGGTGCTGGCGGCGCAGCGCCACACCAAGGTGCTGGGCATCTTCACCCGGCTGTGCGCGCGCGACGGCAAGCCCGGCTATCTCCAGCACGTTCCCCGCCTTTGGCGACTCCTGGACAATGCGCTCAACCATCCCGCCCTTGACCCGGTACGCCGCTGGCTGGACGCTGCGTGCCCGCCGGAAAGGAGAGGAGTGCCCGAATGCCCGTGCCCTACGTCTCCCTGACCGACGATGCGCCGGCCGACATGCCCCGGCGGGCCATGGTGCTGGCCGCCGGCTACGGCACCCGGATGCAGCCCCTCACCGACGACAGGCCCAAGGGGCTGGTGGACGTGGGCGGCCGGCCGCTCATCGACCATGTCCTGGACACCCTGGCGCGTGGCGGCATCGAGGAGGTGGTGGTGAATGTCCACCACCATGCCGACCGGATGCGCGCCCACCTGGAAGGCCGGGGGAGCCCGGGGGTGGTCATCTCGGACGAAAGCGACCGGCTCATGGACACGGGCGGCGGCGTGAAAAAGGCCCTGCCGCTTTTGGGCGAGGATCCGTTCTTTGTTGCCAACTGTGACGTGCTGTGGCTGGACGGCCCGCGCCGCGCCCTGCACCGGCTGTGGCAGACGTGGGACGACGCCGCCATGGACGCCTGCCTGATGATGGTGCGCTCCATCGCCACCATCGGCTACGAGGGCATCGGGGATTTCGTCCTGGACCCCATGGGCCGCGCCCGCCGGCGCGCCGAGCAGTGGGTCTCGCCGTTGTTGTATGGCGGCGTCTCCCTCATGCACCCGCGCCTGTTCGCCGATACGCCGGACGAGCCCTTCAGCCTGAACCTCGTCTTCGATCGCGCCGCCGAGAACGAGCGCCTCTTCGGCATGGTGCACGACGGCTCCTGGTGCCATGTGGGCACCCCGGAGGCCGTGGAGCAGGTCAACGAATTCCTGGCGGACTGGCCCTACGCCGTGGGTGGGGCGATTCCGTGAGACCCCGATACAGGAGGCGTCGTCCCGGATCACGGGACGGCGCGAGCCGTCCCGTGATCCGGGACCTTGATCCGCCGGCACGGAGGTCCTTGCCTCCATCAGTACGGGGCTCGCGCCCCGGCATCCGTGGAGCAGACCCAGGTCCCGGATCGCCTTTGCGCCGGCGGTGCCGCTGCAAAGGCGTCCGGGATGACGGGGTTTCAATCAAAGGGCGTCATCCCGGACACAGGATGGCGCAAGCCATCCTGTGATCCGGGAGCTTTCTCAACACGACGGGTGCCCTTGGGCGCGGCGGTACGGGGCCGGCCCCGTGGCATCCGTGTGCCGGAACAAGGTCCCGGATCGCCTTTGCGCCGGCGGTGCCGCCGCAAAGGCGTCCGGGATGACGGGGTTTTTCAGCTTTCCTCCCCGCCCAGCAGGTCTATCCATTCCGGATTGGCCTCGTCGATAAGCTGGCACTTCCATGCCCGCCGCCAGCGCTTGAGGGCCTTTTCCCGTGTTATGGCCGCCTCCATGCTCGGGAAGGGCTCGGCATAAACAAGGCGGATCAAGTTGTAGCGGCGAACGAAGGCGCTGCCTCGCCCGTCACGGTGGGCTGTACCCCGGGCCGGGAGATCGTCGGTCACGCCGACATAGAGTGTGCCGTGTCGCCGGTTCGTCATGATGTAAACCCAGCCCCCGGGCATCTGTTTCTCCCTGTCGTCAGGTGGGACCCCGTGGCATCCGTGTGCCGGATAGGGATCCCGGATCATATTTGCCTGGCCGGAGGCCAGCCAAATATGTCCGGGATGACAAGTGTGTGCGTTTCCGGTTGAATGGTCCCCGCCATGACCGCCACCGTCCATACCATTCCCGCCGGCGCACCCTTCGTGGATCGTCTGGCCGACGGCATTCTCGACGAGGCGGGGGGCGACCCCGCCGCCCCGGCACGCTGGACCGTATTGCTGCCCAGCCGGCGCGCCTGTCTGGCGGCGCGGGACGCCTTCCTGCGCCGCGCCGGCGGGCGGGCCGTCCTGCTGCCGCGTCTGGCCCCCATCGGCGACGTGGACGAGGAGGCGGTGGCGCTCATGGAGGCGGCGCTGCCCGACGCCGGCGCCGCCCTGGACCTGCCGCCGGCCCTGCCGCCGCAGCGGCGGCGGCTATTGCTGACACGCCTGGTGCTGCCCTTCGTCCGGGGCGAGGAGGCCGCCGCCGCGCCCGAGCACGCCGCCCGGCTGGCCGACGCCCTGGCGCGGCTGCTGGACGAGTCGGCCATCGAGGAGGTGCCCCTCGACAACCTGGACAACCTGGTGCCCGAGGCCTTCGCCGAGCACTGGCAGGTGACCCTCGATTTCCTGTCCATCATCCGCGAGCAGTGGCCCAACGTGCTGGAAGCCGAGGGCGCCCTCGACCCGTGGGACCGGCGCACCCGGCTCATCCACGCCCTGGCCCGGGCCTGGGCGGAACGGCCGCCCGACGGCCCGGTGGCGGTGGCCGGCACCACCGGCTCCATCCCCGCCACGGCGCACCTGATGCGCACCGTCGCCGGCATGCCCGGCGGGCGCGTCATCCTGCCCGGCCTGGACACCCACCTGGACGACGCCGGGTGGCGCGCCGTCGGGGACGACCCGGGCCACCCGCAGCACGGGCTGCACAAGGTCCTGGGGGACCTGGGCGCCGGGCGCGCCGCGGTGCGGCCCTGGCGCGGCGGCGACGACGGCCGGGA
>CAJXLG010000186.1 GCA_913055885.1 uncultured Rhodospirillales bacterium | reverse complement strand
CGGGCAGCGCGCTTTTCCTGGCCTGAGCCTAACGACACCGGCGCACAGCCATCGACCGGTGCGACAATCCGGGCTAGCGTCCGGCGCAGCCATCGACTCCGTGCAAAACCCGGGTTAAGAGGGGAGGGCCGCGATCGCAAGGAGAGGGGCACGCCATGGCCTATGCCGAGCTGGAACGGCGCTTTCACCACCTGACGGACCTGGACGGCGCCATCGAGATGCTGCACTGGGATCAGGCGGCCAAGATGCCGCGCGGCGGCAGCGAGGCCCGCGCGGGCCAGATCGCCGCCCTGCGCCGGGCCCGGCACGAGGCCCTGACGGCGCCCGACACGGGCGAGCTTCTGGACCGCGCGGCCGACGAGTCCCTGGACACCTGGCAGGCCGCCAACCTGCACGCCATGCGGCGCGAGTGGGTGCACAACGCGGCCGTGCCGGCGGACCTGGTGGAGGAGCTCTCCACGGCCGCCTCCCGATGCGAGGCGATATGGCGTGACGCCCGCGCCGAGGGGGATTTCGCTGTCGTGGCCGACGCCCTGGAGCGGGTGGTGACGGCCGTGCGCCGGCAGGCCGAGGCCGTCGCCGACTCCCTGGGATGCGCCCCCTATGAGGCGCTGCTCGACGCCTTCGATCCCGAGCTTCGCCTGGAGACCGTGGAACGCGTCCTGGGCAATCTGGAGACGGAAATCCCGCCGCTCCTGGACCGGGCGCGGGCGCACCAGGAAGCCGCCCCGGAGGGCCCCGGCGGGCCGTTCCCCGTGCCCACCCAGCAGGCGGTGGCGCGCGACCTCATGCAGGGGCTCGGGTTCGATTTCGAGCACGGCCGCCTGGACGTCAGCGCCCACCCCTTCACCGGTGGCGTCCCCGACGACGTGCGCGTCACCAGCCGCTACGACGGCGACAGCTTCGCCCCGGGCATCATGGCCACCCTGCACGAGACGGGCCACGCCCTCTACGAACAGGGGCTGCCGCGTGCCTGGCGCGGCCAGCCGGTGGGCCGCGCGCCGGGCATGATCCTGCACGAATCCCAGGCGCTCATCATGGAGATGCAGGTGGGGCGCTCGCGCGCCTTCCACGACTTCCTGGCGCCGCGCCTGCGCGACGCCTTCGGCGGCAGCGGGCCGGCCTGGAACCCGGACAGGCTGTACCGTCGCCACGCCCGGGTGGAACCCGGCTTCATCCGGGTGGACGCCGACGAGGTGTGCTATCCGCTGCACGTCGCCTTGCGTTACCGCCTGGAACGCGCCCTGGTGGAAGGGCGCATGGCCGTGCGCGACGTGCCGGAGGCGTGGCACGAGGGCATGCGTGCGCGCCTGGGCCTGACGCCCCCCGACGATGGCCTGGGCTGTCTCCAGGACATCCACTGGTACGACGGCGGCTTCGGCTACTTCCCCACCTATACCCTGGGGGCGGTGGCCGCCGCGCAGCTCTTCCGGGCGGCGTGCGAGGCGGCGCCGGAGATCCCGGACCGGCTCCACCAGGGCGAGACCGGTCCCCTGCTGGGCTGGCTGCGGCGCTGGGTGCACGCCCGGGGCAGCGTGCTGGGCACGGAGGCCCTGCTCACGGAGGCCACGGGCCGCGGCCTGGATGTCGCCCCGTTCCTGGACCACCTGCGGGCACGGTATCTGTCTGAAGGATAGGGCCGCCTGCAGAAAGAGAAGCGGGGAACGGCCGTGCCGCTCCCCGCTCCGCCGTTGACCCGTGGGCCGGAGGCGAGCCTTTCTAGTGGCTCGTCTTCTCCTCCTTGGCCATCATGGGCTTGGGCTTGGGCGTCTCCGCCGTGCGCACCGGCAGCTTGGGATAGGTGACCGTGGGGATGTCGCCGTTCAGGCTCTTCAGGAAGGTCACGATCTTGCCGGCCTGCTTGTCGTTCAGGTCGATGCCGAGCTGGGCGCTGCCCATGATCTGCACCGCCTGCTCAAGCTGCCACACCTTGCCGGAGTGGAAGTAGGGGGCGGTACGGGCCACGTTGCGCAGCGGCGGCGCCCGGAAGACATACTCGTCGTCCGCCGTCTGGGTGACGGCGAAGCGGCCCTTGTCGTCGCGCGGCAGGACGTCGGCGCCCGGCTTCTGCACCACGCCGAAGGGATAGTAGCCGTGCCCGCCAACGTTGCGGCCGTTGTGGCAGGACGAGCAGCCCTTGTCCATGAACAGCTTGAGGCCCTGCTTGGCCTTGGCGCTCATGGCGTCCTTGTCGCCGCGCAGGAACTGGTCGAAGGGCGCGTTGGGCGTGAGCAGCGTGGCTTCGTAGGCCTCGATGGCGTCGGCCACGTTGTCGAAGTTCACGGGCTTGTCGGCGTCGGGGAAGGCCTTGGCGAAGGCTTCCCGGTACTCGGGAATGCTCTTGAGGGTCTTCACCACCTGGGACGGCTCGTTGTTCATCTCCACGCTGGCCTGGATGGGGCCCTTGGCCTGGGCCGCCAGGTCCTCGGCGCGGCCGTCCCAGAACTGCGCCTCGTTGAACACGGCGTTGAACACCGTGGGCGCGTTGCGGGGACCCTTCTGCCAGCCGTGACCGATGGAGGTCTCCAGGTTGTCGTCACCGCCCGTGCCCACGTTGTGGCAGGTGTTGCAGCTCACGAGCTGGCTCTTGGACAGCCGGGGCTCGAAATAGAGCATGCGGCCCAGGTCCACCTTGGGCTCCGTGATCTTGTTGTCCTCGAGCTCCGGGGTCTCGGTGGGAATGGGATCGAAGGTCTCGTTGGCCTTCTTCATGAGCTTGGCGTCGTCCACCGCCAGCGCCGGCCCGGCCAGGGCCGTCATGACGGCGGCGGACGCCAGGATGCGAACCTTCATGGTCGTCCTCCCTTCACGTTAATGGCCCCACGAGCTTAGGGGCTTCGGCGGGGCCGATCAACACTAAGAAAAATTAAAATGTGAACAAACTGTTTCCGTTGCGGCGCGGAAAGCATATCGCTACACTCGGCGGCTCTTCCCGGATCGAAGCGTTCTGCTGTGCCGTCCGTCCGTACCGTCTCGGCGCTCCTCCTGGCCCTGGTGATGGCCGCGACCCTCGGCGGCGAGGCGGCCCACGCCGCATGGCCCGGGCGCGTCGCGGGGGGCGGCGTGGTCCTTTACCTGCTCCTGGAATGGCGGCACCTGGGCCTTTCCGGAAAGGGCCTGGTGCTGGCGGCCGGGGCCGCCGCCGTCGCCGCGGCCGCCACCCTGCCGGACGGGGGCCGTGCCGTGGGGGAGGGGCTGGGGCGCGCCGCCTTCTTCGCCACCTTCATCACCGCCCTGGGCCTGTTGCGCCAGGCGGCCCTGGGGTCGCCCCTGGTGCGCCGCTGCGGCCGGCTCCTGGTCCATCAGCCGCCGGCGCGCCGCTATGCGGCCCTGTCCCTGGGCGGTCACCTGTTCGGCAACCTGGTGCACGCCGGCGGTGTGGCCCTGCTTGCCACCATGATCCGGCAGGGCAGCGGTGCCATCACCGACCCCGCCGCGCGCGCCGTGCGGGAGCAACGCGCCGGCCTCGCCGCCTATCGCGGCTACGCCGCCACCATCCTGTGGTCGCCCCTCACGGTGGGCATGGCCATCCTGCTCGCCTCCTTCCCCGGCGTGACGTGGCCGGAACTGGCCCTGCCGGGGGCCGGCCTGGCCGCCGCCTTCATGGCTCTGGGCTGGGGGCTGGACGCCGTTGCCGGCGGCCGGCGGGGCGCGGCGGAAGGCCCCCGGCCGGCGGGCGACGGGACCGCGGCCGACCTCGGGCGCCTCGTGGCCCTGGTGGCAGGAATCATGGGGCTCGCCTTCGCCGTCGCCGGGACGCTGTCGGTGCGCCTTGTGCCCGGGCTCCTCATGAGCGTGCCGGTGGTCACCGTGGCCTGGCTCATGTGGCGCGCGCGTCTCCTGGGGCCGCCGGCGGCGGGCCGGCTGGCGCTGCGCCACCTGGCCCGCCGCGCGCGGCACGCCTTTCCGGCGCATCGGGGCGAGATCGCCGTGCTGGCCGCCGCCGGCATGCTGGGCGTGGCCGGGCTGGCCGCGCTGCCGGACGGTGCCGTGGCGGGCCTTGCCGCCGTCGTGCCGTCGCCCGCCTGGCTGGCCGGGGTGGTCCTGCCGTGGGGGCTGCTCGCCCTGGGGCTCGTGGGGGTGGCGCCCGTGGTGGGCCTGACCCTGGCGGCCGGCGTCCTGGGCGGCGCGGGCGTGGGCGGCGTGCCGCCGGAAGCCGCCGCCCTGGCCCTGGGCTGGGGGTTTGTCATGAGCGTCATCGTCTCGCCCGCCAGCATGTCGCTTCTGATGCTGGCGCGGCTCATGGAGCGGCCCGTGACGCGGGTGGGCCTGGGCTGGAATCTGGGCTTTGCCGCACTGGCGCTCGTCGCCTTCAACGCCGGGTTCCTGGCGCTCTACGGTTGACGGGCGGCCCTGCCGGGCCGGACGGCGGGGCAGGGGACACAGAATCGTGCGCCGCCAAGGGCGCTGCGAGGGGCGCGTCCGGTTTTCGGGGCGCGGTTGGCCATGGCTCTGGTGTCCGGCCGCGCCGGGCGAAACGCCGGCTCCCGGCAGGGCGCGCTTGACAGGCCTTACACCGGGGGTTAGACCGTCCTTCGGTCAAGCGGCGACAGCAGCCGCGGGGGTGTAGCTCAGAAGGTTAGAGCGCTGGCCTGTCACGCCAGAGGCCGCCGGTTCGAGTCCGGTCACTCCCGCCACCCCGCCGGCCCGTTTGCGATGGCAAAGGGGGAAGGGTCGTCCGGGGCGCCGCCGCGAGCGGGGGAGAAGCGCAAGACCGGCGCGCGGCGCGGCCGGCGTCCGGTGAGCCGGAAGGGGGGTGCCCGATGGAGTCCTTGCCCGAGTTCCTGCTGGACTACCTGCCGGTCCTGATCTTCCTTATTATTGCCATCGCTCTCTCCGCGATCATCCTGGCGGCGTCCTGGCTGCTGGGGCCCAAGAAACCCTATTCGGACAAGGTGAGCACCTACGAGTGCGGCTTCGGCGCGTTCGAGGACGCGCGCGGGCGCTTCGCCGTGCGCTATTATCTCGTCGCCATCCTGTTCATCATCTTCGACCTGGAGGTGGCCTTCCTCTTCCCCTGGGCCGTGAGCCTCGGGGAGGTAGGCCTGTTCGGCTTCTGGTCCATGCTGGTGTTCCTGGCGGTGCTCACCGTCGGCTTCGTCTATGAGTGGCGCAAGGGAGCCCTGGAATGGGAGTAGGGAGCGACACCCCGGCAGGCGCCGACCAGGATCCCGCGGCGCGCAGCCTGGCCACGGAGCTGGAGGACCAGGGCTACGTCCTGTCCACCCTCGACCGGCTGGTGAACTGGGCGCGCAGCGGCTCGCTCTGGCCCATGACCTTCGGTCTGGCCTGCTGCGCCGTGGAGATGATGCACACGGCGGCCAGCCGCTACGACCTGGATCG
>CAJXLG010000185.1 GCA_913055885.1 uncultured Rhodospirillales bacterium | reverse complement strand
GGTCCGGGTCGGCACCGGCGTCGTGTTCGGCGAAAATGAAGTCGTGCAGATTGTGCGGGCAGTATTCCATGAGCACCAGGCCCACGGCCGAGGCCCGCTTGCGCTCCGCCTCCAGGTCCACCCGGTCCAGGTCGTACACGGTGACCATTTCCGGGCAGTCCAGCGCCGCGAGCCGGTCCGTCAGGTTGCGCCAGTCGCGCGCCAGCTTGTCCGACGCGCCGCTCGATCCGCCCCGCGCCGAGCCCCGGGCGTCCAGCGGGATGAGCTTGAGCGCCCGGGGCTCCTGCAGAAGCCCCTTGCGGTCCTCGACCTTCCACACGTCGCCGAAGCCGCCCGAGCCGAGGCGTTCCACCGCCGCGTACTTGGGAAAGCTCGCGTCAAGATAGTCCTGTACCTGGTCCCGGGACCATTCGGGCATGATCCTGCTGCTCCCGCTCGTTCGGTATTCCCGCGCCGTTCGGCGGGACGCCATCATGCCTTGTCGCGCGGGGTCATGGAAGGGGCGGCGGGGTTTTCTTCAGCGCACGCTGATGTGCAGATGGTCGTCGTGGCGCGCGGCGTGGCAGCCGGCGAAACGCACCTTGGGGCCGCTCACGTCCAGGGCCTTTTCCAGGCGCGGGGCGAGAAAGACCCGGTCCACCGCTTCCCACGCGACGGCGACGCGGACCAGGGCGCGGGTGCGGGCCCGGTCCAGGTGGAGGCCGGCGAAGCGGGGCTGGAGCGGCGCCATGTGCCATCGCATGACGCCCGCCCGGCCGGCGCACGCCCGCCGCCCGAGCCCGTCCACCGGCGCGAACGCCCAATAGCCCACGGGCCAGGCGCCGCCTTCGGGGCGCGGCGCACCGTCGGCCCCGGTGTAGAACAGGGCCAGATCCACCTTGCGGCCGTCGTCATGGCTGAGATGGGGCGGCAGGGGAAAGCCGTCGAGGAACGGGAAGCCGGCGTCCAGATAGGTTACCCGGCTGCCCGGATGGCGCCCGGCGACGCGCGCGGCGATCCGGTCCAGCAGCCGGTGGACAGCCGGGACCGCATAGTGCCGGTTGAGCAGGCAGTAGGCGGCGCTGTTGGCGTGCCAGGGCCGGGCGTCCGACGGCAGACAGGGCAGCGCCGGCCGCCCCAGCGCCGCGGCCAGCGGCGGCACCACCGCCACGGTCGCCACCACGTAGAGCGCCGCGAAGGCCCCCGGCGTTACCAGCCAGCCCCACCGCCGGGCCATAGGCTCCCCGACCAGCCCGCCGACCCCGGCCGCCAGCCACCACACCACGGCGCCCACCTGGGTCAGCGCCGTGAGCAGGACGACAAGCACCAGGTGACCCGTGGCCGCGACAAAACGGCGCCGGCAAAAGGGCCCCAGAAGAAGCGCCTTAAGGGTCGCGCGCATGAACCTCCCCCGTTCCGTCCAGGGCTATCGCAGTTGAACCTGGATGCGGCGGTTAGCAACGGTAGCCTCTCGCTGCCCGCCATCCCGGACGCTTGTGCGGCGGGGGCCCGCCGACGCACAAGCGTCCGGGATCTCCTGTCCTCGACCCCGATCGAGGATCCCGAACAGGTGGCACCAGAATGTCCGTACCATGGTCGGGGAGATCCCGGATAACCTTCGGGCGAAGAACCTTCGCCCGAAGGTTTCCGGGATGACGCCTTGTGGTTCCGGCGTCGGCCAATCGCGGTTAAACAAGGCTCGTCATCCCGGAAAGAGCCGGCCGGCGTCGCCGGCCGGCTCTTATCCGGGATCAGGGTCCGCCCGTACGGTGTTCCGGCCAACGGAACGCCCGTACGGCTTTCAAACAGATCCCGGCTCCCTTTCGCGGCGGCGGTCCCGTTTCGCAAGCGACCAGGGGGGCAAAGCCCCCCATGGGCCCGGACCCCGACCTGCCCCGGCCAGGGAGCCGGGGTCCGGGCCTGGACCCCCAAAGGGCCACAAGGGACGCAAGAGGTAAAGAGGTAAAGACACAAGGCCTAAAGGGTCCTGGCGACCCGGAACCCGCTGCTGCCGCCCCGGCCGTCGGTGGTGCCCCTGCTGCGGTTCGCGGAACGCAAGTCCCGCGGGTAGTGGCCCCAGGAACCCCCGCGGAGAACACGGCGGGAACAGTCACCACCATCCGCCTCCAGCCACGCGCCGCCGTCCGTGGGCGCGCCATCGTAATTGTCGTGCCAGCAATCTTGCGTCCACTCGTAAACGTTGCCGTGTACGTCATGCAGGCCCCACGGGTTGGCCGAAAAGGACCCCACGGGGGCTGTCTTCTCATAGTCCCAGCGGCTGCCGCAGCCGTAACACACGGCCTTGCCGTCACCGATCCCGTCCCCCCACCAGTACCGCGTCCGCGTACCGGCCCGCGCCACATATTCCCACTCCGCCTCCGTCAATAGCCGATAATCCTCCCCCGTCTCCCCGCTCAGCCAGTCAACGTATTCCCGCGCATCCTCCCAGCTAACACAGGTGACCGGATGGTCCAGCCTCTGGTCATACCCCGGGTCGCGCCAGGACCGGCCCTCCTTTTTCGTCCAATCGCCGTCTTCATAAACCCAGCAACCGTCCCCGGGCTCGTATCCGGTTGCATCCACGAAAGCCGCAAACTGCTCGCGCGTGATCTCATGCGTCCCCACCGCGAAAGGTTCCGCGATGGTCACCTCGTGAACCGGGCCCTCGTCGTCGTCCCGGCCCTCTTCCGACGGCGGTGAGCCCATCCGGAACGACCCCGACGGCACCACCGTCATCTCTGGGCCGCACAACACCCCCGACGGCGCCTCGCCCGCCGTGGCGATCTCCCGGTTGGCGCAGTCCCGGAACGTGTCGCCAGGGGAAAGGGCCTTACCGAAAGGCGCTTCCGGATAGTCCCCCGGCCCGCCGAAACGCGACAGGGTGAGGTTCAGGTCCTCCGGCGCGACAAGCCCGGGACGCTGGTTCGCCTGGTATTTGCGGCCCACCCAATAGGCCATTTCATCGTCCAGGTAGGCCTTCACCTCGCGCAGGGTCACGGTGCCGTCGCGACGGCCGTAATCGCCCGTGTCCGCCGCGCCGTAGAGCCCCTTGAGGGCGTAATAGGTGAAGGCGCTGTGCCCCTTGTCCGGCAGCCAGAAGGCGCGCTGGCCCGCGCCGGACGCCGTCGCCGTGAGGATGGCGAGGGAGGCCTGCGGCTCCGGTTCCGCCGTCGTCGTGCCGAATGTGCCCGAGGTATTCTCCTGCAACGCGCCCTTGTGCGACAGGCCAGAGAAACAGGCATCCAGCAACACGGTCACCCGTTTGGCCGGCAGATTCGCCAGATTGTCGGCCAGCAGCTTGCGCCGGTAGCCGTTAACCCCCGGGTTCCCCGGCGCGGCGTCCACGGGCAGAAGGTAGGCCCCCGTCTTGCCCGACGGCGTGGGGCCCGGCACCCCGTGCCCGGCGTAATAGACGAAAACGTCGCTCTCCCCGTCCCGCACCAGATAGGACAGGCGGCCCTGCGGGGCGCTGCGGGTGCCGAAGAAACGCCGGAATTCGCTCGCCGTTATGTCCTTCTTGAGGAAAAGGTTTTCCTCCCGGATGTTCAGCACCTCGCGCGCATAAGTGGCCGCCGCCTCGGCGTCGGCGTGGGCGTAATCGACGTTGTGCGTGGTGTCGTAATGCTTGTTGCCGATGATGACGGCGATGTCGTATTTCGTGGCCTCGCTCAAGGCCGCCCCGGCCGCCGGGCCCGCCGCCACAAGCCCGGCCAGACACGCCACCCATACGGCCGCCAACCGCCACAGCATGATCGCCCCCTTTTCCGGCGGAACGGACCACAGTATGATGCGTGACCCTTTTGAAGACAACCGTTCCGGCTGGGCCAGGAGGTTTTCATGCGGCCGTCCGTTCCGATCCGCGCTCTCGTCCTGCTGGCGATGGTGTTGACGGCCGCGCCCGCGACCGCCGGGGAGGCGGCCCTGGCCGAGCGGCTGGCCCGGCTTTTCGAGCAGCACCTGACGGACGGGCCGACGCGCCTGCTGGTCGTGCCGCCGGCGCCGGAAAACAGCCCCATCGCCTCAGACGAGGCCGCCGAGATCATGCGCCGGGCGGCCACCACCGCCAAGGCGCGCGCCGGCACGGCCGATCCAAAAATCCTGGCGACAGCAAGCGACATGGCGCGAACCCTGGCCAGGGTGCGCCGACGTCAGGGGCGGGACGGCCGGCGGAGCCGCATGCAGCAATGGAACGAGCGCGCCGGTCAGGCCCTCCTGGCCGAAATGACCCCCGGCGCCGACGGGCTGGCGGTACGGCTGCGGCTCCTGGACCTGGACACGGGCAGCGTGCTCGGCGAGACGCGGGCCGTCACCCTGGACCGGCCGGCACCGGATGCGGCCGGGGTGGACAATGTCCTGCGCAAGGCGGCCCGGGATTTCCTGGCCGCGGCGCCGGAAGCGGGTGGGGCGCGCGTGGGCTTCGCGCCCCTGACCGAAGGGCCGGTGGACGTGCCCTCCGACACCGGGCGTTATCTGGCGCGCCGAATGCAGGACGCATGGCACAAGGCGGCGGCCAAGGACGCCGGCCTGCATGGCGGCGCGGGCACCACCACCCTGCTCGACGGCACGGGGATGTCGGACCAACGGTTCGCCGTGACGGGTCGCCTGTGGCATGTGGACGAGGATACGGCGGAAGTGCGGCTGGTGCTGCTCGAGAACGGCGACGTGCGCGAGACGGCACGGCACCGCATCACCCTGAAGTCCCTGCCGGACCACGCCGTGCCCGCGCCCGGGCCGCCCGCCGAGGGCTTCGCCCCGCTGATCGCCGCGCGCCCGGGAAGCGGGCGGGCCGTTCTGGAAATGCGCACCGATGCCGGCGCCTCACCCGTCTACACCATCTGTAACGATCCGGACGCCGTGCGCCAGTGCGACACCCTGAGCTTTGCCCTGCGCCCCAACCGCGAGGGCGCGGCCCTGTGCCTGGCCCTGGGCAACGACGGGGCCTTCAGCCTGCTCGCCCCGGCCGCCCATTACGACGCCCCGCGCCTGGAAGACGGCGCCTGGACCCCCATGCCCGATGCCCTGCCGCCCGGACCGGACGGCGGCCCGGTGAAATGGTATGCACGCGGCCAGCCGGGACATACGCTGGTGGCATGCTACCTTTTCCCGAAGCGTTCGGTCATTCCCGTCGAGGCCCTGGAAGCGCGCGCCGGCCAGACCCTGGAAGCCGATGGCATACAGCGCGTCGTGGATATCCTGAAAGCGGCCGGCCCCCTGGCGTCGGCACACACCATCGTGACGCTCCAGGCAAGCGGTCAGTGGCAGTAGGCGCCGTCGGCTCGCCTCAGTCGCGGTCCGCCCGCACCAGGGAGACCCGGCGGTTCAGCCGGCGGCCCCGCCCGGTCTCATTCGTGGCGACAGGGGCCTTTTCGCCGCGGCCCACGGCCTCCAGCCGGTCGCGCGCCACGCCGAAGTCCGACACCAGGGC
>CAJXLG010000184.1 GCA_913055885.1 uncultured Rhodospirillales bacterium | reverse complement strand
CCTGGCCGCGGCGGGCGGATACCGTTATGGTCCCCCCGTTTGCGCTTTTGCGTTATGCCAAGGGGGCCGAAATGGGGCGTGCACGAATCCGGTCCGCCACCCGTGTTTTGCTGGGCGCCACGCTGATGGCCTGCGCCCTGGCCGCCACCGATGCCCGGGCGGCGGACATCGAGCAGACATATACGGTGGCACCGGGCGAGACCATCCTGATCGTCGCCATGGTCAATTATCACGTGTCGGGTGGTACGTGCTTCAGCGACCGCGTGGATACGACCGGCAGCGCCGCCCCGGACAGCGGCGCCGGCAAATACGGCACGTTCAGCAACGAGAAAACCACCACCACCAGATTGCCCGGAAATTGCGAGAAATGGGCCGACGGCAAGGGTGCGGTGGAAAGGATCTACTACACGGCGGACGCCGACGCCGCCGGCAAGACCGAAACCGGTAAAAACACCGACGAAGGCTCGGATTACATGTTCTTTATCGGGGGCTTTGACGAGGCGCCCGCCCATTATCAGGAGCCCCTGACGGAGAGAATCACCATCAAGATCCGCAAGGATACGGCAGCCGAGTCCTCGGGCGAGGTCACCCAGTCGGAAACCCTGAAAAGTTCCGTGCAACAGACCAGCGGCCTCGTCTCCAAGCGCATCGCCCAGTTCACGGCCCCTGCCCCGACGCCGGCCCCTGCCCCGACGCCGGCGCCGGCGCCGTCCCCCGCGCCGGCGCCGGAGCCCGGCGCCGAGCCGGCCCCGACACCCGACACGCCGGGCGGTGCGGCGCCGGACGGCAGCCCATCACCCGACGGCGACACCGGCCCCACGCCCGAACCGGAGGCCGGCCTGGTGCCCGGTCGCGGTACCGGCCGGGCGGCCGGCGGCGCGGACGGCGGCTACGCCGCCCTGGCCGGCCCGGGAAGCGTCGGGGACGCCTTCGAGGTGAGCGAGGACGAACAGACCGTCCACCTCCTCAACACCCGAACGGGGCTGTCCGGCGGCGACGACACCAACCGCCTGGGCGTCTGGGCCTCGGCCAGCCACTCGTGGCTGGAGAACGACCTGTCGTCCACGGCCTATGACGGCGGCCTTTACACCCTGGTGAGCGGCGCCGACTACCGCTTCTCCGACAGGGTCATGGGCGGCCTGGCCGTCTCCGCCGAGTGGCTGGACATGGACACCACGTTCAACAACGGCAGCCAGCAGACCCGGGGCTATCAGGTGACCCCCTACGGCGCGCTGATGCTCATGGACGGCCGCCTGGTGTTCGACGCCATGGCGGGCTACGGCTGGACGGAAACCGACGTGGCGCGCCGGCCGGCGAACACCAACATCACCGGCGCCTACGACGGCACCCGCTGGATGCTCAACGCCAACGCCACCTACTACCACGTCACCGGGCCGTGGACCCTCTCGGGCAAGGTGGGCTACATGACCGCCCACCAGACATCCGACGCCTACACGGAAAGCAACGGTACACGGCGGCCCGAGCAGACGGCCAACCTGGGCGAGATCCAGGCGGGCGGCAAGGCGGCCTGGCGCAAGGGCCTGTGGGAGCCATACGCCGGTGCCACCCTCCTGTACGACAACATCGTCACCCACACCACCGCCGGGCCCAACCAGGCGCAGCCCGCCAACGACACCACGGCCGTCGAGGGCGTCCTGGGCCTCAACCTGTATCCGGGAAGCGGCGTCACCGCCGGCCTGGAGGTTGTGCACGAGTTCCAGCGCGAGGACACCGACACCACATCCCTGAGCGCCAACGTCCGGGTGATGTTCTGACGGCGGGAGCCGGCCCGCCGGGGCTCCCTACCCGGCGTCCGCCTGTTCCGCTTCTTCCAGCGCCTCCTGGGCGGCGAGCCACTCTTCCTCCGCCTCGGCCAGGGCGTTCTGCGCCTCGCCCAGGCGCTTCTGAAGGTCCGTCACCCGGTCGGCCGGGCCGTCGTAGAGCGCCGGGTCGGCCAGCTCCGCTTCCAGCTTCTCCTTGTCGGCGGTGGCCTTTTCCATGGCGCGCTCCGCCTTTTTCACCCGGTCGCGCAGGGGCTTGAGCCGGGCGCGCTTGTCCGCCGCCGCCTTGCGGTCCTGCTTGCGGTTGGCGCTGCCCTCGCCCGTCTCCCTGTCGGCGGCCGCCTCGCGCCGGGCCCGGCGGCCCTCTTCCAGCAGATAATGGCGGTAGGCGGCGAGATCGCCGTCGAATTCGCGCACGCCGCCCTTTTCCACCAGCCACAGCCGGTCCGCCACCATCTCCAGCAGGTGATAGTCGTGGCTCACCAGCACCACGGCGCCCGGCCAGGTGTTCAGGGCCTCGACAAGGGCCTCGCGGGCGTCGATGTCCAGGTGGTTGGTGGGCTCGTCGAGGAGCAGCAGGTTGGGCGTGTGCCGACTGATGAGGGCGAAGAGCAGGCGCGCCCGCTCGCCGCCCGAGAGGTCGGAGACCGGCACCTCGGCGCGCTCCTGGGCAAAGCCGAAGGCCCCCAGCCGCGCCCGGACGTTGGGCGGCGTGTGGTCGGGGAGCACCTTCTGCATGTGCTGGAAGGGCGTGGTGGCCTGGTCCAGCTCCTCCATCTGGTCCTGGGCGAAATAGCCCACGGTGAGGTCCGCCGCCCTGGTGACACGGCCGTCCTGCGCGTCCAGCCGGCCGGCGACGAGCCGCGCCAGGGTGGACTTGCCGTTGCCGTTGGCGCCCAGCAGGGCGACGCGCTCGTCCGGGTCGATGCGGAAGTTCAGGTGGCGAAGGATGGGCCTGCCAGGCTCATAGCCGACGCTCGCCCCCTCCGCCGTGAGGAGCGGCGGCGGCAGCTCCCTGGGCTCCGGGAAGTGGAAGCGCACGCTGCCCTCGTCCACTACCGGCTCCACGGGCTCCATGCGCTCCAGCATCTTGATGCGGCTCTGGGCCTGGCTGGCGCGGCCGGCCTTGGCGCGGAACTTGTCGATGAACCACTGGATGCGCTGGCGCTCCTTTTCCTGCTCCTGGCGCTGTTTCTCCTGGAGGGCGCGCTGCTCCCGGCGGGTGCGCTCGAAGGTGTCGAAGCCGCCGTTGTAGGTGTGCAGCTTGCGCCCCTCCAGGTGCAGGATGCGGTGCACCACCTTGTTGAGCAGGGTGCGGTCGTGACTGATGACGATCATGGTGCCCGGCCAGCGCGCCAGATAGTCCTCCAGCCACAGGGCGGATTCCAGGTCCAGGTGGTTGGACGGCTCGTCCAGGAGCAGCAGGTCCGGCCGGGCGAAGAGCACCGACGCCAGCGCCACGCGCATGCGCCAGCCGCCGGAGAATTCCCCCACGTCGCGCTTCTGGGTCGCGGCGTCGAAGCCCAGGCCGTCCAGGATGCTCGCCGCGCGGGCCGGCGCGCTGTGGGCCTCGATGGCGGCGAGCCGCTCGTGCACGTGGGCGATGCGTTCCGGGTCCGTGGCCGTCTCCGCCTCTTCCAGCAGCGCCGTTCGCTCCGTGTCGGCGGCGAGCACCGTATCGATGAGGGAGCGCCCGGGCGGCGGCGGCTCCTGGGCGAGATGGCCGACGCGCGCCCGGCCGTGCAGGTCGATGCGGCCCGACTCGGCCTGCGCCTCGCCCGTGATGAGCCGGAACAGGGTGGACTTGCCGCTGCCGTTGCGGCCCACCAGGCCCACCCGCTGGCCCGTGTTGATGCTGGCCGAGGCGTCGTCGAGCAGCAGCCGTCCGCCGATGCGACAGGTGAGATGGCTGATGTGGAGCATGGCCCGGGTCCTATCACGCGGAGCGGGCCGGATGAAATGCAACAGCGGCCCTTGTCGGGCCGGCGCCACGGGCGTATAAACCGGGCGCCGCCCGCCGACGGGGGGCGCTTTTCATCCGACCAGTGCAAGCATCAGGGACGACCATGGCTATCGAACGCACGCTGTCCATCATCAAGCCCGACGCCACCCGCCGCGACCTCACGGGCCGCATCAACGCCCGTTTCGAGGAGGCCGGCCTGCGCATCGTGGCGCAGAAGCGCATCCGCCTGACGCGCAGCCAGGCCGAGGCCTTCTACGACGTCCACCGCGAGCGCTCCTTCTTCAACGACCTGTGCGAGTTCATGACCTCCGGCCCGGTGGTGGTCCAGGTGTTGGAGGGCGAGAACGCCATCGAGCGCAACCGCGAGATCATGGGCGCCACCAACCCGGCCAACGCGGCCCAGGGCACCATCCGCGCCGACTACGCCGATTCCATCGAGGCCAACAGCGTCCACGGCTCGGATTCCCCGGAAACGGCGGACCGCGAGGTGCGCTTCTTCTTCTCCGAAATGGAGATCGTCGGCTAGCCCGGATTTCTCACGGGCTTGACGGGCTGTGTTGGCCTGCACCGTGCCGATTGCGAGGAGAAGGCCCGCAGGCGATGCTCACCCATCGGCAAGGGGCTTCGACGTGGCAAGCGGCCGGCGCAGGCCAACCCTTCGGGCGCCGGTGGTGTTGGCACAGTCTGCGTCACAGCCCTTGCCCGATGGAGGAGCATCGGGCGGCGGGCTGTTCCTGGCCTGAGCCTAACGCCACCGGCGCACAGCCATCGACCGGTGCGAAAATCCGGGCTGGGCAATGCAACATGGCCGGCGCCGATGCGGGAGGGAGAAGGCCCGAGATGAGCGATGATCACACGCCGTGCCCCCGCTGCGAGGTCCTGCCCGACCCCGTGGCCGGGCCCGGAACGCTGTACCTCTGGCCGCCCCTGGGCCACACCGCCGGCAAGCTGCACCGGGCCCTCGAAGAGCTGGGGCTCACGCCGGCGACCCACACGGCGGGCAATGCGCTGGCCGTGCCCCTGAGCGAGGGCCGTGGCGCGGCCTGCGCCGGGAAACTGCCGGCCGTCCTGTCCGGTCCGGAGCTTCGCGACACCAAGGCCGTCTTCGTCGCCGGCGACCGGGCGCCCGATTTCGGCGATGCCGGCCGCGTGGCCCCGCTCGCCGAGTTCGTCGGCCTGTTCGAGGGCCGGTGGCTTGTCGACCTCCTGCGCGACGACCGGCTGGACATGCACTTCCAGCCCATCGTCCGGGCCGATGCGCCGGAGACGGTCCACGCCCACGAGTGCCTGTTGCGCGGCCGCCAGCCCGACGGCGAGCAGGTGCCGGCGGGCCGGCTTTTGGACGTGGCGGGGCGCGCCGACCTCATGTTCCCGCTCGATCGGGCGGCCCGGGTGGCCGCCGTCACCCAGGCGGCACGGCACGGCACGGATGCCCGGCTGTTCGTCAATTTCGCACCCAACGCCCTGTATGACCCCGCCTTCTGCCTGCGCACCACGCGCGACGCCCTGGCGGAGACGGGGATCGATCCCGCGCGCCTCACGTTCGAGGTGACCGAATCGGAACGCATCCGGGACCTCGATCATCTCCAATACATCCTGGGGGAATACCGCCGCCTGGGCTTCGGCGTGGCGCTGGACGACCTGGGCGCCGGCTACGCTTCCCTGACGCTTTTGAACGAAATCCGGCCCGA
>CAJXLG010000183.1 GCA_913055885.1 uncultured Rhodospirillales bacterium | reverse complement strand
GGCTCCCAGGCGGGGCTGGCCGGCGGATGGCTGGAGAGGGTGCATCCCGACGACCGGGCGGCCTATGCGGTGGCCCTGGCCACGGTGGCGCGCACGGGCCAGCCCCGGGAAGTGGAATACCGCGCCCGCACCACGGACGAGAGCTTCCGCTGGCTCCTGGAGAAGGTGGTGCCCTATTTCGGCCATGACGGCCGCGTGGCCGGGTATGCCGGCTCGGCCATCGACATCACGGAACGGCGCGAGGCGGAGGAACAGCGGCGCCTGGCGCTGGCGGTCTTCAGCGCTGCGGCCGAGGGCATCATGGTGACCGACACGGATAACGTGATCGTCACGGTCAACCCCGCCTTCACCACCATCACCGGCTACGGCAGCGACGAGGCCGTGGGCCGCCGGCCCGACTTCCTGAGTTCCGGCCTGCACGATGCCGAATTCTACCGGGCCATGTGGGCGCGACTCGAGGAAGAGGGGCACTGGGCCGGTGAGATCTGGAACCGGCGCAAGGACGGCGAGGTCTTTGTCGAGTGGCTGTCCATCATGCGGGTGACGGACAGCAGCGGCCGCCCGCGCCACTACGTGGGGGTCTTCTCGGATGTCACGGAACGCAAGCGCCAGGAAGAGCTCATCACCTATCAGGCCAACTACGACGCCCTGACGGACCTGCCCAACCGCGCCCTTTTCCAGGACCGCCTGGAGAAGGGCCTTGCCCGCGTGCGGCGGCACGGCGGCCAGCTGGCCCTTCTGTTCCTGGACCTGGACGGCTTCAAGGCGGTGAACGATTCCCTGGGCCATGCCGCCGGCGACCACCTGCTGCAGCAGGCGGCGGCCCGGCTCGGGGGCTGTGTCCGGGAATCCGATACCCTGGCGCGGCTGGGCGGTGACGAGTTCACCGTCATCCTGCCCGATGTGGACCGGCCCGAGGACGCCGAGCGGGTGGCGCGCAAGGTCATCGAGATCCTGGACCACCCCTTCGACCTGGACGGCCGCGAGGCCCGGGTCTCGGCTTCCGTTGGCATCAGCGTCTACCCGGATCACGCCGCCGACGCCGAGGACCTCATGCGCCATGCCGACAACGCCATGTACACGGCCAAGGCGCGCGGCCGGGGGGCGTGGGCCTTCCATGAACGCGGCGTGGACAGCAACGCCCTGGGCCGCCGCGCCCTGGCCGCCGAACTAAAGGTGGCGCTGGCCAACAACGACATCGTCCTGCACTACCAGCCGCTGATGGCTTGTGACGGGGAAACCGCCCCGGCCGCCGTGGAGGCCCTGGTGCGCTGGGACTCCGACGTTTTCGCCAACCTCCCCTCGGCGTGCCTGGCCGAGGTGGCCGCCGAGTTCGGCTTCGGCGGGGCGCTCATGCGCCGGGTCGTGCGCGAGGCGTGCCAACAGGCGCGGGCATGGCGCGAACACCGGCCCGGACTGCGGATCAACGTCAATCTCTCGCCCGTGCAGGGCAACACGGAGACCCTGGCGGCGGATATCCTGGCCATTGTCGAGGAAACGGGGCTGCCGCCCGGGGCCCTGATGGTGGACGTGGCCGAGACCACCCTGGCGGAAGGCGGGCGCCCGCTGGCCGAGGCCCTGGAAGATCTCCGCCGCCGGGGCGTTCTGGTCGCCCTGGACGACTTCGGCACGGGCCGCATGGAACTGGCGGACCTGGTGCACGGACCGGTGGACTGGGTGAAGATCGACGTGAGCCTCATCGCCGCCGCCCCCGACGATGCGACGAAGGCCCGCCAGGTGGCGGCCATCCTGGCGGCCGGCCGGGCCCTGGGGCTCACGGTGGTGGCGGAAGGCGTGGAAACGCCGGCCCAGGCCGCCTTCCTGCGGGAACACGGCTGCGACCTGGCCCAGGGGACCCATCTGGCCCCCGCCATGCCGCCCGAAGCCCTGGCGGCGGCGTGGCCGGCCGTGGCCTCGACGCCGTAACGGTTCACGGGCACGCTGTCCGGACGGGGTGGAACAGAACGGACGTGAAGACGCATGACGCGGCGGGAGAGGCGATCGCGGGCGGAGCAGCGGCCCGCCATGAGCCGGCTGGCGGCAGCCCTGGTGGTCTTCATGGGGGCCGTCGCCCTGGCCCTCACCCTCATGGGCCGGGACAAGCTGCCGGCCTGGCAGGGGGTTGCCATGGACCACCTGCTGCGCGGGGACTATCACGGGCCGGACAACGTCTCCGGCTTCCACCTGGCCGGGGCCAACGGCTATCCCGGGGGATGCCCGGCGGAGGCCGGTACGTGCGACCGGGGTGCCTGCTGCGGCGACGGCTGCAACGCCCGTGCCGACGGAGCGCGCCGCCCGAAAAAGCCGTGGCAGGCGCGTGTCTACCTGCGCCGGAGCTGCCGCACGGCCTGGGTGGAAAAGCCCGAGGGCTCCACCATGTTTCCCGTGACCTGGGATCGTGAGACCCTGCGCCGGGCCGTGCGCACGGCCTACAAGAAAGGCGGCCCGCTTCCCGGCCGGCCGGACCGCTGGTGCGGCTGCGCCCGGGGGCTCACCATCGGCGGCTACCACGACGAGGGCTACGTCACCACGGCATGGCCCTCCCTGGAACCGGGGTGCCATTGTTGACGGCCCGCGACCGTCCCGCCCGTACGGGCCGCTTTCCTACCTTTCCGCATAAACGGTCTGCTGTCTTTCCTATCGACACGATGGGTATCAGGGCGATAGGAAGGCCCCGGTTCCTGCCGAGATCGAGGCGCCTTCATGGACGCGCGCACCCTCTGCCTGGGCGCCCTCTTCCTGGGGGACGCCACCGGCTACGAAATCCGCAAGCTGTTCGAGGCCGGGCCCTTCGCCCACTTCCACGCCATCAGCTTCGGCTCCATCTATCCGGCCCTGAACCAGCTTCACGCGGACGGCCTCGTCGCCCTGGCCGACGCGGACGGCCGCGCGGACCGCAAGGTGTACCGGTTGACCGACGCCGGCCGCGCCGCCTTCGCCGAGGCGCTGGACGTGGCCCCGGCCCCCGATCGCCTGCGCTCGGAGACCTGCTTCCAGCTCTACTTCGCCGACGCCCTGCCGCCCGAGCGCGTGGCGGCGCTGGTGGATGCCTACCGCGACCGCTTCGCCACGGCGCTCGCGCGCATGGAGACCCTGCAGCGGGACGGCGCCGGCCATGAGCTGCCCGGGCGCCGGTTCACCCGGGGCCTGGGCATGGCCCTGTACGACGCCGCCGTGCGCTACCTGGACGCCAACCGTGACGCCCTGCTTGCCGACCTGGACGCCAACCGCGACACGGAGGACGAACCGTGAGGCGGGCGCTCCTGTGGGCCGGGGTGATCGCCGCCGGGGCCGCCCTGTGGGTGGGCTCGGGCTGGTTGACGGACGGCGCGGGGCCCGGAACGGGCGGCGAGACCCGCGCCCTGCGGCCCGATGCTCCCATGCGCGTCCAGGTGCGCCGGAGCACGGCGGAGACGGTGCGCGGCATCCTGACGGTGCCGGCGGAGACGGAGGCCGACCGCACGGTGCCCGTGAAGGTGCGCACCACGGGCCGGGTGGCGAAGGTGCCGGCGGAAAAGGGCGACCGGGTGGCGGCGGGGGATGTCCTGGTGCGCCTGGCGAAGGAGGACCGCCCGGCCGCCGTGGCCGCCGCCGAGGCCGCCGTGACGCACCGGAAGCTGGCCTACGAGGCGGCCCGCAAGCTGGAGAAGAAAAAGTTCCGCGCCCGGCTCAACGTGGCCGAGGCGAAGGCGGCGCTGGCCGAGGCCCGCTCGCGCGCCGAGCAGGCGCGCCTGGACCTCGCCCACACGGTGGTGCGCGCCCCCTTTGCCGGTGTCGTCGAGACGCGCGCGGCCGAGCCCGGCGATTACGTGGCCGCCGGCACCACCGTCGCCACGGTGGTGGACCTCGACCCGCTGGTGGCGGTGGCCCACGTTTCCGAGCGCAACGTTGACGGTGTGGCCGTGGGCCGCCCGGCGACGGTGGATCTCGTGGAGGGCGACACCCCGGAGGGCGTCATCAGCCACGTTGCCAGCACCGCCGACCCCGACACCCGCACCTTCCGCGTGGAGGCGGAGATCCCCAACCCGGACCAGGCGCGCCGGGCGGGCACCACGGCGGAAATGCGCATCCGCCGCCCGGCCGTCGCGGCGCACCGCGTCTCGCCCGCGCTGCTGGCGCTCAACGACGCCGGAAGGCTGGGCGTCAAGACGGTGACGGACGACGCCACCGTGGCCTTCCACCCCGTGGCGATCGTGCGCCACGGTCCCGACGCCATGTGGGTGACGGGGCTGCCCCGCGAGGCCACCCTCATCACCGTGGGCATGGGCGCCGTTCGCGCCGGCGACCGGGTACGCCCCGTGCCGGCGGATGACGGGGACACCCGCACGGGGCCGCGATGAACAGCCTCATCGACGCCGCCTTTGACCGCACGCGCACGGTCCTGTCGGCGCTGGTGCTGCTGCTTGTGGCGGGCGGCTACGTCTTCGTCACCATCCCCAAGGAGGCGGCGCCCGACGTCAACATCCCGGTGATCTACGCCTCCATGCACCACACGGGCATCTCGCCCGAGGATGCCGTGCGCCTGCTGGTCAAGCCCATGGAGCAGAAGCTGCGCCAGGTGGAGGGGGTGGATACCATGCGGTCCACCGCCTACGAGGGCGGCGCCAACGTGCTCCTGACGTTCGAGGCGGGGTTCGATGCCGACCGGGCGCTCCGTGAGGTGCGCGAGCAGGCGGACAAGGCCAGGGCGGACCTGCCCGAGGCGACGGACGAGCCCACCGTCAACGAGGTGAACCTGAGCAAGTTCCCCGTGCTGGTGGTGGCGCTTTCCGGCGCCGTGCCCCGGGACACCCTCATCCACAGCGCGCGCGAGCTGCGCGACCGCATCGAGGGTTTGCCGGGCGTGCTGGAGGCCGCGATCACGGGCGAGCGCGAGGAATCCGCCGAGCTGGTGCTGGACCCGGCGGTGCTGCACGGCTACGGGCTCCAGGCGGGCGACATCGCCGGCTTCGTCGAACGCTCCAACCGCCTCATCCCGGCGGGCGCCATGGACACGGGCCACGGCCGCTTCCCCGTCAAGGTGCCGGGGCTTCTCAAGAACGTGAAGGACGTCCTCGGCCTGCCCGTGAAGGCCGAGGGCGACCGCGTCATCACCCTGCGCGACGTGGCCGCGGGCCGGCGCACCTTCAAGGACCCGGAGAGCTTCGCCCGCGTGGACGGCCGCTCCGCCGTGGCCCTGGAGGTCTCCAAGCGGGTGGGGGAGAACATCATCGGCACCGTCGAGCGCGTGCGGGCCCTGGTGGACCGGACCAGGGCGCATCTGCCCGACGGCCTCCACGTCACCTTCATGCAGGACCAGTCCGACATCATCGAGAACCGCCTGCGCAACCTTCAGAACAGCGTGCTGTCGGCGGTGCTGCTGGTGATGATCGTGGTGGTGGGGGCGCTGGGCGTGCGTGCCGCCGGGCTCGTGGGGCTCGCCATCCCGGGCTCCTTCCTTA
>CAJXLG010000182.1 GCA_913055885.1 uncultured Rhodospirillales bacterium | reverse complement strand
CGAACCCCAGCGCGAGGCCGTGGAGTCCCTTTACAAGCTCAGCGGCCGCTACCACGCCCTGGCCGACAGCCGCACTCCCGTGCCCGATTCCTTCCAGCCCAAGCTGAAACAGGCGCGCGACCATATCCTGGAGGCGGAGACGTCGTGCTTCCTGTTCTGGGGCGACGAGTGGGTGCCCTTCATGTACCAGCGCACCAATCCCGCCGAGTCCCTCATCGCCGAGGTGGAGAACGGTCTGGCGCGACACCACCAGCCGCCCGGCCCGCGCCTTTCCGGTCCCCCCGCCAAGCACCAGGCGGACCCACCCGTCGCCCAGGCCGCGCCCGAGTCCCTGGGCGCCGAGCCCGCGGAGCCGGCCAAGGCGGCGGGCCGCGAGCCGGACAACAAGGCTCACGCCGAGCCGCAGCAGGCCCCGGCCAAGGGCGCCGCCCCGCCCGACACGGAGCCCAGGCCGGCGGAAAAGCCCGCCAAGAAGGCGGGCGGCACCCGCAGCGCCAAGAGCGGGGCCGCGAAACAGAAAAGCGGCGGCCAGGGCGGCAAGGCGCCCAACCCCACTGCCGCCGAGCCGCAGAGCGCCCCGGCCAAGGGCGGCCGCGAAGAGGGCACCGCCGAGGGCGCCCAGCCGGAAAAGACCCCCGCCAAGGGCGGCGCGCGCTCGCGCGGCAGCAGCAAGAGCGGCACCCGGCCCCAGGCCAGGCCGGCCTCGCCCGGCAAGGCGGGCCCGCGCTCGCGCGGCAAGGGGTCGGGGAGCAAAGACGAGACCTGACCCCCCGCCCGTAACCTCTGCTATGGCCTGACGCGCCGGAAGCATGTAAGAAAGGGGCCCGATTTCGGGCCCCTTTCACGTTGCACCGCCGGGTGAGGAAACATGACCAACGCGGACCCCGATCGGGACAGGCCGCTGCCCGACCCGGAAACCCTGGCCGATGCCGACCGCGCCGCGGCGGATGCCCTGGCGTCGGGGCCGCGCGCCACGGAACTGATCCTCATGCCGGTGGACCCCCACCGCCTGCACGCGACGTGGCACGTGCACCCGGACGACCTGGCCGAGGCGCGCCGCCGCCTGGGCGATGACGGGCCGCTGGTGCTGCGCCTGTACGACGCCACCCCCGCCCTGCCCGCCGGCAGCGACCGTGCGCCGCCGTTCGACGTGGCGGTGAGCGGCCTGGAGAACCGCTGGTACGTGGACGTGTGGCAGCCCGGGCGCAGCTACGTGGCGGAGCTGGGCCTGCGTGCCCCCCGGGGCGGGCTGGTGCGACTGGCGGCGTCACGGCGGGTGGATCTGCCGTCCGCCGCGCCCGAGGCCGCCGAGGACCGGACCTTCCCCGAGCCGACACCGCCGCGCGGCGGGATGGCGCCGGCAACGCCGCAACCCGCGCCGGAAGCGCCGGCCGGACCGGAAGCCGCGCCGGCCGATGCCGTCCCCGCCGGAACCGGCGGGGACGGGACCGCTGCGCCACCGGACGAAGCACCCGCCGGCGTCGGCCCGCCCACGCCACAGGAACCGGCCCACGCCGGCGCGGAACCGCCGTGCGCCGAGACGGGGCCGCCGTTGTCCGAGACTCCGCCGGAGCCGCCCGCCGACCGCAGCGGTTTCCCGCGCGTGGACGACCAGGTGCTCCAGGACTTCGCCGCCCGGGCCCGCGAGGCGGAATCCCGCTTCCTGGGCGGCAGCGCCGCCGGCGGCGAGCCGGCCGGCGAGGCGGGCCTCTTCCCGCCGGGCGCCACGGGCGCCCCGCTGCCGGAGGACGGCGGCCCCATGCCGCTGGAATCCGTCATGTCCCTGTCCTCCTTCGGCCTCGCCGGGGAGAACGTGGACCTGGAGGTGAACGCCGAGGTGGTCATCCACGGCCGCGCGCGGCCCGGCAGCCGCCTCACCCTCTTCGGCCAGCAGGTGCCCCTGCGCCCGGACGGCAGTTTCGAGGTACGCCGCGCCCTGCCCCAGGGCGCCCTGGTCCTGCCGCTGCTGCTGAATCAGGGCAACGGGTGAGATGGCGGCCGGGCACCTGTGCCTGGTCCTGCACGCCCATCTGCCCTGGTGCCGACACGCCGGCGAGGCCGTGACCCTGGAGGAAAGCTGGCTCTTCGAGGCGATCTGGGAGAGCTACGTGCCCCTCCTGCTGATGCTGGACCGGCTGGCCGGCGACGGCGTTCCCGTGCGGCTCACCCTGTCCCTGTCGCCCGTGCTGCTGGAGATGCTGGCGGACGGCCATCTCATGGGGCGCTTCCGCCGCCACCTGGACCACCTGCTGGCCCTCGCCGAAGCGGAAAGCGCCCGCGACGGGCCGGAGCGGGCCGCCGCCGACCACCACGCCCGCCACCTGGCGGCCGTGCGCGACGCCTTCGACCATCGCTGCGGGGGCGACCTGCCGGCCGCCTTCGCCGCCCATGCCCGGGCCGGCCGGCTCGATCTCGTCACCACCGCCGCCACGCACGGCTACCTGCCCCTGTTGTGGCCGGAGCCGGGCGCCGTGCGCGGCCAGATCGACACGGCGCGGCGCACCTTCCGCCGGCACTTCGGCCGCGACCCGGAGGGCCTGTGGCTGCCCGAATGCGGCTACACGCCCGGCCTGGATGGTGTCCTGGCAACACAGGGCGTGCGCTACACCTTCCTGGAAGCGCACGGCCTGCTGCACGCCCGGCCGGTGCCGCCGCACGGCGTCACGGCGCCGGCCCGGACGCCCGCCGGCGTGGCCGTCCTCGCCCGCGAGCCGGAACTGGCGCGACGCGTGTGGAGCGCCGGGACGGGCTATCCCGGGGCGCCCGCCTACCGCGAATTCCACCGCGACCTGGCCGACCGCCGCGACACGGGGACGCCCGGGCCCACGGGCCTGAAACTGTGGCGCATCACGGGCCGCGACCGGGACGCCAAGGCCCCCTACGCCCCCGACGCCGCGGCCCGGCAGGCCGACGCCGACGCCCGCCGTTTCGTCCAGGCGGTGACGGCGGCCGTCCGGCGGCGGGACCGGGACGCGCCGCCCGTCACCCTCACCTGCCCGTTCGACGCCGAGCTTTTCGGCCACTGGTGGTTCGAGGGACCGTATTGGCTGGAACGGGTCTTCCGGCACTTGGCCGCGACGGACGCCGTGGCGGCGGCGACTCCGGGTGACGTCCTGGCCGACGCGCCCCAGCTGCCGCGCGTCGAGCCCGCGGCGTCGAGCTGGGGCGAGCACGGCTACCACAACGTCTGGCTCAACACGGAGACGGACTGGCTGTGGCCCCATCTGCACCGGGCCGCCCGCACCATGGCGATCCTGGCCCGGGACCACGCCGCGACCCCGGCCGACACCCCCGCCGGCCGCACCCTGCGCCAGGCCGGCCGCGAGCTGCTGCTGGCCCAGGCGTCGGACTGGCCCTTCATGCTGCGCACGGGCACGGCGGCAAGGGATGCCGAGCACCGCCTGGGCACCCACCTGGGCCGCTTCCGCCTCCTGGCGGATGCCCTGCGGGCGGGCGGCGTTCCCGACCCCCGGCACCTGACGGCCATCGAGGCGGTGGACACCGTCTTCCCGGCCCTCGCCCCCGGGACGTTCCGGTAGCGGTGCTCCGCCCGGCAATTTTTGCCGGCTGTTAATCCCTGATTCACCCCGCGTTTACTAGGGTGTTGCCGATACGGTGGCACAAGGCTGCCGTTCGGTGCCCGCGGCACGGCTCAGGGTGAAGCATCGTGAACGGTTTCCTGCAATCGCTGCGCAATCTGGGACCGGCGCGCCTGGCCGCCATGGCGGGCGTGGGCGTGGCCCTTATCGGCTTTTTCATCTTCCTGACGTTCCAGATGTCGTCGCAGCCCATGGAGCTGCTCTTCTCCGACCTGTCCAAGAAGGACGCGGGCGCCATCGCCAAGCAGCTCGGCCAGCGCAACATCCGCTACGACATCCGCCAGGGCGGCAGCGCCATCTACGTGCCGGCCAACAAGGTCAACCAGGCGCGCGTGCAGATGGCGCAGGAGGGCCTGCCCACGGGCGGCAAGGTGGGCTACGAGATCTTCGACAAACAGGACGCCCTGGGGACCACCAGCTTCGTCCAGAACGTCAACCTGATGCGCGCCCTGGAAGGCGAGCTGTCGCGCACCATTCAGTCCATCCAGGGCGTCGATTCGGCCCAGGTCCACCTGGTCATGCCCAAGCGGGAAATGTTCACCCGCGAGACCCGCAAGCCCTCCGCCTCCATTGTCCTGAACATGAAGCGGGACACCCGGCTGTCGGACCAGCAGGTCATGGCCATCCAGAACCTGGTGGCGGCCGGCGTGCCCAAGCTCCAACCCGGCCGGGTCTCCATCGTGGACGGGCGCGGCAACCTGCTGTCCGAGGGCCTGGAAAGCGGCCAGGACTACATGATGACCAAGGCGGAAGAGATGCGCGCCCAGACGGAGCAGCGCATCTCCCGCCAGGTGGAATCCCTGCTGGCGCAATCCCTGGGCTACAATCAGGTGCGCGCCCAGGTGAGCGTGGCCATGGACTTCAACAAGGTGAAGACCACCAAGGAGAGCTACGATCCCGACGAGCAGGTAGTGCGCTCCACCCAGACCGTCGAGGAGAGTTCCCAGCGCCGCGAGAAGGACCAGAGTCAGGTTTCCGTCCAGGAAAACGTGCCGGCGGACCAGCAGCAGCAGCAGGGTGCCGGCTTCACCAGCCGCTCGCAGCAGGACCGTACGGAGGAGACCGTCAACTATGAGATCTCGCGCACGGTCCAGAACCTGAGCCGCAAGGCGGGCGTCATCGAGCGCATCTCCGTGGCGGTGCTGGTGGACGGGACCTATACCACCAACGAACAGGGCGACCGGGTCTACGAGCCGCGCTCCGAGGAGCAGATGCAGAAGCTGGAAACCCTTGTCCGTTCGGCCATCGGCTACAATGGTGAGAGGGGTGACGAGGTCAGGGTCGTCAACATGCCCTTCAAGCGGCCGGCCAAGGCGGAAGAGGAGAAGCCGGCCATGCTGTGGGGCTTCAAGCGCTCGGAAATCCTGCGCATCGCCGAAATCCTTGTGCTGTCCATCGTGGCCATCCTGGTCATCATGCTGGTGGTGCGCCCGCTGGTGAGCCGGGCCTTCGAATCCATGCCCTCCCGCGAGGAGGCCGGCGCCCCGCAGGTGGGCGAGCAGCGGCCCGGCGCGCCCGCCCTGACCGGCCCGCCCGGCGGGGCCGAGGAGGAAGAGGAAGAAGAGATGGAGGAGCTCATCGACCTGGACCGCGTGGAGGGACGTGTGAAAGCCTCCTCCATCAAGAAGATCGGCAACATCGTGGAACAGCACCCCGAGGAGGCGCTGTCCATCGTGCGCAACTGGCTGTACTCCGAGAGCGGCTAAAGAGGTCCCGTCATGGCCCGCGCCAAGGAAGACTATCGCAGCCTTACCGGCCCTCAGAAGGCCGCTATCCTGCTGCTCTCCCTGGGCGAGGACCAGTCGGCCCAGCTCTTTTCCATGATGGACGACGAGGAGATCC